>JASFPB010000007.1:0-20137 GCA_050116235.1 Chromatiales bacterium
CCGGGTTTTTCAACCTTACATGATCGCCAGCGATCAGTTTTTCGACTTGTCGACGATCTTCTTGATCCAGGGCATCATGCCGCGCAGACGCTCTCCGACCTCCTCGATCGGATGCTCGCGGCCGATGCGGCGCTTGGCCTGCAGGGTGATCTGACCCGACTGGTTTTCCTGGATGAACTCGCGTGCAAACTCGCCATTCTGGATTTCCGTGAGAATCCGGCGCATCTCCGCCTTGGTCTCGTCGGTGACGATGCGCGGGCCACGCGTGAGGTCACCGTACTCGGCCGTGTTGGAGATCGAGTAACGCATGTTGGCGATGCCCCCCTCGTACATCAGGTCGACGATCAGCTTGAGTTCGTGGAGGCACTCGAAGTAGGCCATCTCGGGTGCATAGCCGGCCTCGACAAGTGTCTCGAAGCCTGCCTGGACCAACGCAGTCGTGCCTCCGCAAAGAACGGCCTGTTCGCCGAAGAGATCTGTCTCGGTTTCGTCCTTGAAGGTCGTCTCGATGATACCGGTACGGCCACCGCCGATTGCCGATGCATAGGAGAGAGCAATCTCTTTCGCCGAGCCCGTTGCATCCTGTGCAACAGCAACCAGGTCGGGGATGCCTCCGCCTCGCTCGAATTCACTGCGCACCGTATGCCCCGGAGCCTTGGGCGCGATCATGATGATGTCGAGGTCTTCACGCGGCGTGATGGCGCCAAAGTGGATATTGAAACCATGCGCAAAGGCCATCGCGGCACCGTTCTTGATGTTCGGTTCGATCTGGTTCCTGTAGAGCGCTGCCTGACTCTCGTCGGGCGCAAGGATCATGACGACATCGGCGCTGGCGACCGCATCCTCGATCGATGCGGTTTTCAGTCCGGCTGCCTCGGCTTTTTTCGCCGAGGTGGAACCGGGACGCAGTCCCACCGTGACATCGACGCCGGAGTCCTTGAGGTTGTTTGCATGGGCATGCCCCTGGGAGCCGTAGCCGATGATGGAAACCTTCTTTCCCTGGATGATGGAAAGATCACAATCTTTATCGTAGTAAACGTTAATCGCCATGGTTGTTTTTGCCCTGGAATGGAGAATTTGAGTTGTATTTAAAGGGTCAGTGCCTTGTTGCCACGCGCAATGCCACTGACACCCGTTCGCACGACCTCGACGATATGCTCGTCGGCAATGGCATTGATGAAAGCATCGAGCTTGGCACTGTCGCCGGTCATTTCAATGACGTAGCTGTTTTCAGTGACATCGATAATCTTGCCGCGAAAGATCTCGGAGAGTGACTTCATCTCGTCACGCATGGCTTTTTCAGCACGCACCTTGATGAGCATCATCTCGCGTTCGATGTGCTCTCCCCCGGAGAGATCGACAAGCTTGACCACATCGACGAGCTTGTTGAGTTGCTTGGTAATCTGCTCGACTTCATTGTCATTGCCGGTTGTCACGAGCGTCATTCGGGACAGCGAGGAGTCCTCTGTCGGTGCAACACTGAGTGACTCAATGTTGTAGCCGCGCGCAGAAAAAAGTCCTGCAACGCGAGAGAGTGCGCCGGACTCGTTTTCGATCAGGATGGAGATGATATGACGCATCAGGCCGCTCCTCTGCTCTTGCGGGTCGGAGAGAGATGCATCTCGTGGTGCCCCTTGCCCGCCTCGATCATCGGATAGACATTCACTTCGGGATCGACAGCCACGTCCATGAAGACGAGATCATTCTTGCGATCAAACATCTCCTGCATGGCATCCTCGAGCTGGCCGGGATCGGTCACGCGCATACCGACATGACCGAAACTCTCTGCGAGCTCGACGAAATCCGGCAATGCGTCCACATAGGAGTGCGAGTAACGTCCTTCATAGAACATTTCCTGCCACTGCCGGACCATGCCCATGTAACCGTTGTTCAGCAAGACGATCTTGATCGGTAAATCATACTGCTTGCAGGTCGCAAGCTCCTGGATACACATCAGGATGCTGGCCTCTCCCGTGACACAGGCGACCATGCTGTCCGGATGCGCAAACTGGACGCCCATGGCAGAAGGCAGTCCGAACCCCATGGTACCGAGTCCGCCGGAGTTGATCCAGCGGCGCGGCTTGTCGAACTGGTAGAACTGGGCTGCAAACATCTGGTGCTGACCCACGTCTGATGTCACGAAAGCATCGCCGTGCGTGACCTTGTTCATGACCTCGACGGCATACTGGGGCTTGATGAGTTCGCCATCCTGCTCGTAGTGCAGGCAGTGAAGCCCGCGCCAGGCCTCGATGCGTTCCCACCAGTTTTCAAGGTTTTCCGGATCGGGCTTGGCACCGCTCTCGTGGACTACCTTGAGCATGTCTGACAGGACGCTCTTGACGGAACCTACGATCGGTACGTCGACCCGGACGTTCTTCGAAATCGACGAAGGATCGATATCAATGTGGATGATCTTGGCCTGCGGACAGAAGTGGGCAATCTTGCCGGTGACACGGTCGTCGAAACGCGCGCCGACAGCAATGAGCACATCGGCTTCATGCATCGCCATATTGGCCTCGTAGGTACCGTGCATGCCCAGCATGCCGAGATTCTGCTTATCGGTGGCAGGATATGCACCCAGCCCCATGAGGGTTTGCGTAACCGGCAAGCCAAGTGTCCTGACGAGATCGGTCAATTCGGCACTGGCATCGTTGAGTACGGTGCCTCCACCCGAGTAGACGATCGGGCGCTTTGCCTCCGTGATCATCTGGACAGCCTTTTTGATCTGGCCAAGGTGTCCCTTGTCAACCGGGCTGTAGGAGCGCATCTTGATCGACTTGGGATACTCGTAGGGTATCTTGACCGAGGGATCGGTGATGTCCTTGGGGATATCCACAACAACGGGGCCCGGACGGCCCGAGGTAGCGATATGAAACGCCTTGCGCATGG
The DNA here is from genome assembly GCA_050116235.1 of Chromatiales bacterium. Lineage (GTDB taxonomy): Bacteria > Pseudomonadota > Gammaproteobacteria > Chromatiales > Chromatiaceae > Sva-25. The sequence continues at coordinate 2,890 of JASFPB010000007.1, forward strand.
TTTCGGCCAGATCCTCGACACGCTTGACGAGAAAGTTATGCTTGACGCACGGGCGAGTGATGCCAATGGTATCGACTTCCTGGAAGGCATCTGTGCCGATCAGCGGCGAGATGACCTGGCCCGTGATGATGACCATCGGGATAGAGTCCATGTGGGCCGTGGCGATACCGGTCACTGCATTGGTGGCCCCGGGCCCCGAGGTCACGAGGACCACACCGGGCTTCCCGCTGGAGCGCGCATAGCCATCGGCTGCATGGGTTGCGCCCTGCTCGTGTCGAACGAGGACGTGACGCACGTCTTCCTGTCGGAAGATTGCGTCGTAGATGTGCAGAACCGCTCCGCCCGGATAGCCGAAAACAAATTCCACACCCTCGTCCTTCAATGACTGAACGACGATCTCGGCACCACTGAGTTCCACCTTGTCTAACCTCCGAACCACGGAAACCGGTTACTGATTTCCGCTACCAGATTTTTCGGGAAAAATAATCGGCTGAAAGTACTGTCTTGACGGCCCTGCGTCAAGGGTTTTCCATGAATTCATGACATATTCCAAACCCCGCATCAACGGAGTAGAAATATGAGCCGACTTCGTTCATGATTGTCAAACATCCTGACTATTCAATAACTTTCGTTTTCTTGTGGTAATGCGACTAAAAATCATAATCGGGCTGCTGATTTTCCTCTCCGTACAGACTGCCACTGCATCTTCGCTCTACAAATGGGTGGACGATAACGGCAACATCGTCTACTCGCAGACAATGCCGCCACACGGTGCAAAAGTGCTACAACAACCCAGGATCAGCGGGTTACGCAGGCCGCCACCACCTGCAACGGATGCTGAAAACGCTGAGAGTGTACCGCAAGAGGCAGAGACAGCAGGCGATACAACACCCCCGTCACCCGGGACACAGCCCGCTGAAAACCCTGCGACAGATCAGCAGGAACAACTCCGCGAGTACTGCGAGAACCTCCGGAAAAACCTTGAACGCCTGAAAATGCCCAAGCGCGTCTACGTCAGCACTGATGATGGCGGACGGCACTATCTCAGTGACGAAGAGCGGGAAGAGAAAATCCTTTCCACTGACGAGAAGATCTCGACTCACTGCCAGGAAAACTGATGCCTGTTCTGATGATCTCCACGAACGTGACGGCGGGGAACAGTGCCGCAGTCATGAAGCGGTTGTCCAGAGAAGTCGCCGCCATGCTCGGTAAACCTGAAAGTTACGTGATGGTGCAGCTGCACGACCGCCAGCGCATGCTGTTTGCCGGCAGCGACGCTCCCCTCGCCTACTGCGAGCTCAAGAGCATCGGCCTTCCATTCGAACGGAACACCGAATTTTGTGACAGGCTTTGCATGCTGATCGACGAGCTGCTCGGCGTGCCCCCGAAGCGTGTCTATATTGAGTTCATGGTCACTGAACGTCACATGTTCGGCTGGAACAGCCAGACTTTCTGAAGCAGCCGGGAAGAGCATCCGGGGGCGACTGCACCTGTTTCCTTGAGACGCATGATATTCTTTGCGCAATCAACAGAAGTCTCACTGTTCCTGCTCGATGATGGCCTGCAGGATCAGTTGCAGGCTCTCCCTACCCCTCCACGCGTTGATATCCAGCCTGTAGACAGCCTGCAATAGCTGTCCCGTCACCAGTTGATGTGCTTCGGCCTGATTGAAGGCGATGGCCTCGAGACGCAGCTCCGGGAAATTCTCCGGGGCGAGCTGCAGCTTGAGGTGACTCCCGCCCACAATGCGCTGATCCAGGACGACAAAACGGTCATCAAAGAGCGGCTCGGGAAAGCCCTGCCCCCATGGACCGGCATCTCGCAAGAGGCGAGCATGATCGATGGTGAGTTCTTCTTTCGCGAGTGCGCCATCAGAGAGCATGCAACCGCGCAACTGCTGGTCGTCCACCTGCATGCGCACGTAGCGATCGAAAAGCTCGCGAAACTCCTCAAATCCGGCTCGCGGCAGGCTCAGCCCTGCAGCCATTGCATGTCCGCCGAACTTCTTGATGAGCCCCGGATGTCTTGTTGCTATCGCATCCAGCAAGTCCCGGATATGGACGCCCTGTATCGAGCGCGCGGAGCCCTTGAGCATCTCATCGTTTTCCCCTGCAAAGACAATAACGGGTCTGTGATACCGCTCCTTGACCCTTGAGGCGACGATACCAACGACACCCTGGTGCCAGTCATCATCGAAGAGACAGATACCGGCGGGTAGCGTTTCAGTTGCCAGTTGCATGGACTCCAGTGCAGCCAGCGCCTGTTCTTTCATCGTGCTCTCGATTTCCCGGCGCTGACGGTTGAGAGAATCGAGTTGCATCGCCAGCTCCCTCGCCAACTGCGGATCATCAGCAAGCAGGCACTCGATACCGACCGACATATCCTCGAGACGTCCTGCAGCATTGAGTCGTGGCCCCACGAAAAAACCCAGATCACTCGAGGTGACCGTTTCGAGATCACGGCCGGAAACTTCAAGCAATGCGCGGATTCCCGCGCAGCAATGACCGGACCGGATACGTCGTAACCCGTTCTGCACCAGGATGCGATTGTTGTGATCGAGCGGCACCAAGTCAGCAACCGTCCCGAGCGCGACCAGGTCCAGACACTCAGCAAGGTTGGGTTCCGCAATCCCCCTGCTCTCGAACCATCCCAGGTCACGCAGACGGGAACGCAGTGCCGCCATGACATAGAAGATCACGCCGACGCCGGCAAGCGCCTTGCTGGGAAATGCATCATCCTGCAAATTCGGATTAACAATCGCATCCGCTACCGGCAGCTCTTCCGGCGGGAGATGGTGATCGGTGACCAGCACCCGTATCCCCAGCTCCCGTGCGGCTGCAACCCCCTCGATGCTGGAAATACCATTATCCACGGTGATGATCAGCCAGGGCTCGAGCTCACGGGCAACCTCCACAAGCGGTGCTGTCAGGCCATAACCGAAATCGAAGCGGTTCGGTACCAGATAGTGGATGTCATGCCCGCCCATGGCACGCAGCGCGCGGATTGCAAGGGCACTGCTGGTGGCGCCGTCAGCATCGAAATCACCTACAACGAGGATACGGCGCTCCTCCCGGAGTGCCTGGCAAAGCAGCGCAGTGGCGTCCTGCATGCCTCCCAGTCGATCGGCTCGAAGAAGCCTGCCAAGCGCGAGATCAAGTTGTTCGCCGGAGTCGATCCCGCGATTGAGGTAAATGCGCGCCAGCAGCGGTGGCAGATCATCCGGAAGCCTGTGTTCGCCGCAGCATGATGTACGGCGTTCTATGAGCACCTGTATTTTCCGAGAGAGGTGGCAAGGGAGAAAGGCGCTCGCGGGTGATGCGGAAAGACAAATACACCGGCTGATTCATACCAGGTAACGCCCTGCGGCAGCAGGCAATCCGCAACTTCCGCCTGTGACTTGCGTTTCAGCAGATAACAGCTGTTGCCGCGATAGATAAGGTTAAAGGGTCGACCTGATCGCTGGCGTTCATCGATCGCTTTCCAAGCTTCCCTTGAATCCTCGCTCAGGATGCAATCAAGCGGGTAATCCTCAGCGCCGCCATGATGCCGCCAGCGCTGCTCCTCGACGGGGAGGGCTTCCTCGATCAATGCAAACTGGAAATGGAGATGGTTGACAGAGGCGCCGGCACCAAGTGAATTGTAGGCCATGACGACGCCGGGCAGTCTGTCTGCAAGCCGGCGGACGAGTTCCATGATATGGCTGTGGGAATGCTCCGTGAGGTACTGCGGATGACAGCTATCCACATCCGGAACAACCAGCAGATGCCAGGGTGCGAAAGGAAACTTGTTATAGAAGACACGGTATGACATCCCTTGCCAGCAGCCCTCGTAAAAAATTTCGGGCTGCAGGTGTGCGTGCGAGAAATTGAATCCATCCGGATTGAAGGCCCGGTAAAGACTTCGCAGTGGATCACGTGCAAGACGCATGGGGCGCAACTGGCGCATCGGATTGGTTACGAGTCTCCAGGCGTCCCGCGAGGCGGAGTGCCAGTGGCGGAAGTGGTGATGCGGAGCACCCTGGCGAAGACGATTGAAAACCGCAATATCGTCCTGACTGCCCTCTGCCATCACGCTGCTCAACCTGGAGTAGGCATCATCGATGGGGCCGCTCAACGCAGCGCGCAGTTCCGGGTCCTGCATGCTGTTCGCGAGCACGAGGATCCAGGCGCCAAGCGAATCGCGCTGCAGCATCTCGACCAGCCCCTCCCTGTACTGGCGATGAAAACGGTCCAAATCCCACTCTAGGAACATTTGTGGTCACCCTGCTGCTTCTCGAGCTCGCTGCCGGGCACAGGATCTATCCCGCCCTCGTGAAACGGATGGCAACGCGAAATCCGCCTGATTCCGAGCCAGGTGCCCTTGAAGATGCCGTGCAGTTCGATCGCCTCGATGGTGTACTGGGAGCATGTCGGATAGTAGCGACAGTTGTTACCGAGGAAGGGGCTGATTAGCAGCTGATACCCCTTTACCAGAAGTATGAAAAGCCGTCTTGCCATGGATGTCAGGGTATTCATTGAAATGATATTGTCGGCCGGGCCAGGGAGTTTCAGAAGCATCGGCGCGTTCATTGATCCCTCGCGTCTTCAGGATTCAGGAACAGGAAATGCATAACTTCGTGGTATTTTATAGGTTTTTCCAGCATGGAAAACAGCCTTGAAAAACGGCAAGTTGTTGATCCAGCCGACCTCGACAGACTGCATAATCAGCATTAAGTCAATAGCCTTATTTCTTGATTCTATTGATTTTATTAACCTATCCAAGAGGCGAGCCAACGGTGTCATACCGGCCGGGAAGCGCTTCCTGCAACTGATCACTTTCATGGGCTGTTCTCCGCATATCCGCTTCGAACCCCGGCATGCGGATGACGATGACTACTGTTTCATCCGCATCCTCGAATTCGATGAACCCCGACTGCTCGTATCGGACAGGAGCCGCACTCCGGGTTGCCCGCACTGCCGTAAACCTGCAATCGCTGACTGGTCCCTGCTGGAGAATGGGCAGTCAACACCAGTCACATGCCAGCACTGTGGCGCCATGTCACGGCCCGAAGAGTTGCGGTGGCGCAATGACGCGGGCATGGCGCGCCTCTTCATCGAAATCAACAGCATCTTCCCGGGGGAGGCCCAGCCTGTTGAGAGCCTGATGCAGCATCTGCAGCATGAAACAGACTGCCAGTGGCGTTATTTCTACCTGCTGCAGGAGAGGGGGTGAGGCATTAAAAAGCCGCCTGGAAATGTGAGGCGGCAAGTCAAAAATGGTGGGCCGTGATGGATTCGCGCAACCTTCCCCTGAACGTGGACAGATTCGAACCGGAGTTTTCTGCCAGACTTTAGCCAGCATACCCAGATGGCACAATCACGATTCACCGAAACCCGGATTCACTCGATTCTCAAAGAGGCCGTTGCGGGCCTGAAGGTCAGTGACATCTGTCGCAAGCACGGCATATCCGATGCCACCTGCTACAGCCGGAAAGCCAAATACGGCCGCATGTCTGCATCCGACCTCAAAGGAATGAAGGAGATGGAAGCCGAGCTGTCTCGACTCAAGCGCATGGACGGCGACCTGGCGCGTGAGAACCAGGCGACTGAAGGTCAATGGGGGCAACCCTGCTCGAAAGGGAACGCTCATAGACGCTGGAAACTCCGGTGCACTTTCCCAGCGCCTCGAACACCAAGAAAGATGAGTTGTCTAGCGCCACATTGACAATGGTTCTTATTCGTATTGAGAATTGCTGAGCGCAAGAGGCTCTGCTTGACGGCTGCCTGACGATCAGAGGATATTTCGATAACCTCGGGGTAAGGGCATTTATGCTGCCTATACTTTGAGGCTCCAGATCTCATAAAGTTCTCTGAATATCATCGGGTGCTTCTTCTCGAACTCCCACCATTTTTCAAGATTCAGTCTATCCTTGCCTTTTGGGTAAAAGCTCCAGAACTTATCTCTTAACAATTGGGGGTCCTCGAATCCTCGAAACTCAAGTCCATGTTCTTCGATCATGGCTGAGATTTGAGGAATCGTAAAACGGTGTTCGACTTCGTTAAACAGCAGGTCCCGGCAGCGGCTGAGATCAAAAAAGTCTTCGCGCAAAGGCAATTCGTTCAACACCATTTCCGGAGTCTTGATGAGCATTTCGTAACGCTTTGCTCGTATGTAGTCAGAATCCACTTTGTTCTCTGCAAGATAGTTGGCGTCTATACCTGCTTCGTTTCGAACTTTGACTATGGAACGGCGAGACAGCTCGCTGTAAAGTGAAACGTGTACAAGGCCGCCCGGAAGCGTTAAATCAACAAGTGACTTACAGCTTTGTAACGGGTTTTCCGTATGGTGTACCACTCCTGTACATTCCACAATATGAAACTTTCTTGTTGTATCCAGCTCATTGAAATCGGCCTGGGCAAAGTCGATGTTTTGTACACCGAGTTCACGAGCTTTTCTTATTCCATAAGCAAGACTTGAGCGACTTAAGTCAATCGCCAGTACGCGAGCGTTTTTTCCATAAGCTACGGCCCACTGGATGGCTCGTTGACCTGTACCGCATCCTGGAACCAAAATGTCGAACGGCTGGTCTGAAAAACTTAGCTCATTTTCAGAGAAGAACTGCCTCAAGTAATTCAGACGCGATTTTGGTTCAGGAAGGGATATGGAGATCCATCTGGGATAGGGGTTCTCCTCATATTGCTTGGCCACTTTGCGTGCGGTGTCACGCTGCGGTTTAGCTATGACCGTGACGTTCTCTTTGATTCTTTGCTCTTCTCGAAAGTCGCTCAAAGCGTCAGCTATAAGAGCCTTCAAGAATGGCGGTAACCTTGCAAAACTATCCAGAGCTATTTTGTCATCGAGAACCTCGGACGGTGGTTTGTACATCAACCGAACTAGCAAGTTCCGTATTTCGCTTGCTTCCCCTGTGGCAAGCAATTCGAAGTCTAAGCTAATTTTCGCGAGCTTATCGTACTCTTCTGGTGATACATAGAACACGTATTCGTTGTTGATCAAATGTCGTATCAATGCACAACAAAAACGTTGAACATCAGGGTTGTCTAACTTTTCTATTCTCTCCAACGTGAGTGTCTTGCGGAACTCAGTAAGTAACAGTTCCACTTCCGTGAGACAGGTCAGCTTGTTTTCCAGTGCGCTATGCGCTTTTTTGTCGACAAGTGGGCCTTTTGTCGGCGACTCAAGTACCCAATCTACAGCTTTCCTCCACCCTTCTCTGCGACCGATTTTGCATGCCGAGTTTAACGGGCCGTTTTGATACCGCCAGAAAAAGAAGGGACCCAATGGGCTGGCTTCTACGAGATATCTGGCTGAGGCCCTAAGCTTGGTTTTCAAGTTATTTTTACGCATGTTGGTTAACCTGATATGAAGGCTGCATTCTCTGGTAATGTGGCCGCAGCTGGCGTTTTTTGCTCTGTGACGCTGCAGTGCTCAGAGTGGATCTTGGATGAAGCAAAATACATCTCTGGAAATCCAAGAACGACGCGCTTTGGGTGAAAAAGACCGAGAACGCGCCAATGGCGGCGTCCGCCATGGAATACTCGACATTATCACCGGTGTGTTCATCCTGAAACCGCTCAACGCTTGAGCGAAAAACCTCCACCAAGCGACTGAAGGTCAATGGAGGCAACCCTGGTAGAAAGGGAAAGCTCTTAGACGCTGGAAATTTGGTTGAACTTTACAACCATCCTAACTTTAGCAAGAGCGATGGCTTGTTAAACGCCATATTAACAATGGTTATTATTCGTATTGAGTATTGCTGAGCGCAAGAGGCTCGGCTTGACGGCTGTCTGACGATCAGAGGATGCTTCGATAACGTCGGGGTAAGAGCGTTTAAGCTACCAATACTCTTCATCGAAGTATCTCCTTAGCTGTTTTATAACGTCGTTTGTTTATCTAGAGTTGTGGAAAAAATCAAATTGGCAGCTTCGATTTGTTTCTGTTGTTGTCGAAGCGTCATCATAAATAATTGATGACAAGATATTATTTATCATGCCCTTATACAGTTGGAGCTTCGATAGGACGAACAGCCGGGTTAAAGCAGATGTGTGTGTTTTAACGCCCTGGTGGAACAAATACCATAGCCTTGACTCATGTGGCTAGCTGATTTTGGTCAGTCAATCAATAGGCTAGCAGGAACTGTACTGGCGTACGCGGCTAAGGCGGTAGTGTTCTGAATTTGTGTCTACATATGTCAGTTGCGTAGCATTAGCAATAGCGTAATACGCCGCAAACAGTTGTAACACTATCCTAGTTCAGAGGGGCGTCCTCGCAGGCCATCAGGCGGGCATAGCGGGCTTTGTCCGTGGTGCTGGCATGGTCAGCAAACTGTTGTTCCAGGCGCGCCAGCTTTTTAAAGCGCACGATCTTGTCGATTTGCGCAAGTTTGCGCTCGGCTTCCAGTTTTTTTTCCTTCAATACAAGATGCTTGCCCTGGTCTGAGATGAGCTGCCGGTATTCGGGGTTTTCGGCAAGAAATGCATTGATCGCCCCAAGCTCGCGGATTTCCACGGGCGGTTTGGAGAGTATGGCCGTCTTGTTTAATCCTGGCCAGCGGGATGTTAAATCCTCTTGCAAGGCCTTTTGATGCGTTTCTATCTCTTTTTCCAGGGCCTTGTTTTGTTGCCACAGCCGTTTGTATTGGCTGGCCTTTTGGCGGTATTGCCGGTGTAATGCGGAAGGCTCCAGCTCGATCCCGTCGCGCCTGGCTGTTGCCTCGGCGGCCCGCCAGTAAAAGCTGTTTTTGTCTTCCTCGCCGGGAAGCCATTTCAGGTACCAGGGTTGCCAACGCTCCAGAAAGACCTCGCTGCTAGCGCGTGAAAGATCCTTGCTCACCGAGTTATACAAAACATAACGATGGGCCTCGCGGTAACTGAGTTTGCCATCTCCATTCAGATCAGGCTCTGAAGCCAGGGGCCCATGCGTCCTCGTTTGACCGGCGACGGCGGCAAAATAATAGGTACTGTAGTCCTTGTATTCCTTTTCATTGATACTGAGCGTACAGCCTTCCGATTCATTGAAGGCTGAATGCGCAAAAAAACCACAACGGTTTTGTTCCGCCAGATCATCACTCCAGGGAGTCTGGTAAATCAGGTTATGAAAAGCGCCGGAAAAGCACTGTGGAAAAACAAAGCGTATTGTTGCCTGCCTGGGGGCCTGATCAAGAATCCGGTCAAATTCCTCCACCGTCATGCGGCCCTTGCGCCAGAGCCGCAGATAGTTGTTCTCCGTATCATCTTTATTGAGTCCGCCATGGCCATTGTAGATAATTAAAATCTCATCCCCCGGCTTGACGGCTTGCATGAGCTGGCTGAGCGATTGCGTTAGTTGTTCTTTGTCCGTGCTGCGGGCATTGGGGACCCGGTTGTGCCGCTGCATCGTGCTGTCACTCAGGGCGCTGCCGAATACCCGTTTTAGCGCTGTCAACTTGCCGGGTTTAGCCAGCGGGTCCAGATAGACCACATCGTCCTCGCTACTATCACCGGAAGCAAAAAAGTTTGTCAGCGTGTTGTTACGGGTGGAAAACAGTTTATCCAGCCAGATGACATTGGCTTCTATCTGCCCTTGAGAGGAATGCAGTTCGTCCCCACCGCCAATCTGGATAACATGCGTTTGCGCCTGGGCCTGGGCCTGGGCAAAACAGGATCCCAGTAGTAATAGTGCGCCTGATAGCAATTTCTTCATGTACTACCCCCGATAAAGCGTACGGTTTGCCGCGATCACCATCAACACCGCTGTGACGGTAATAAGAGTGATCATTCCAGGCGTCCAAAGGGCAAGCAGCAAGGCTAGCGCTAGCGCCACGATAGCGGTAATGCGCCGGGTGGCCGGGCTGAAGTTGTTTAGCAGACAGATAATGGCTTGCAAAACCTGGGTGATTGCAAATGCGAGCAAGCTGGCCCACAGCCAGCCGTGGGCGAACTGGATCAGGTTATATAGAACCTGGCGTTTACTACCATATTGGAATGTGTAGATAAAATGGTGTAATTGGCTGAATGGTAGCCAGCCCTCTCCTATCAGGTAATCCCAGGTTGAGAACCCCAGCAGGCAAAGCGGGTATATCAGTGTGGAGATAAAACACCACGCCAGTATCTTTTTGATACTGAAACATGCAGTGTCGCCGGGTTGTATCGTGGACATGGAAGGTTTATTTACTGATGATAAAGTCATTAATCACCAGTACATCCAGCCCGGTGGTGAAGAAGCAGCGCAGGGCGTCAACGGGTGACTCTACAATCGGCTCTCCCATCACATTGAAACTGGTATTCAGCAGTACGGGGACGCCTGATAACTGACCAAATTCGCTGAGCAATTCATGATAGCGGGGGTTGGTGTCCTGACGCACCGTCTGAATGCGGGCCGAGCCATCGACATGGGTGATGGCGGGAATAACGTCTTTCTTGTCCTCCCTGACATCACAGACTTTCAGCATAAAGGGGGCTTCAACCTCGCTTTTGAAAAAGTCCAGCCGTGCTTCCGCCAGCACGGACGGCGCAAATGGCCGGTAGGCTTCGCGGTGTTTGACTTCGGCATTGATCTTGTCCTTCATGCCGGGCAGGCTGGGGTCGGCGAGAATGCTGCGGTTGCCCAATGCCCTTGGGCCTATTTCCATCCGGCCCTGATACCAGCCGAGGATATTACCGTCCCGGAGCAGGGCAGCCGCCTCTTTGCAGACATTGTCGGACTTGCGATATTTGAGCTTGGACTCCTTGAGTATGCTTTCCACCTGTCCGTTGCTGTAATCATTGCCCACATAGGGACTGCTGTGATGATGGCGGTCGGTTGCGCCAAGAACCTGGTGGTAAACATAGTAAGCGGCGCCTATGGAGGTGCCGTTATCGCCGGCGGCGGGCATGATATAGGCATCCTTGAACGGCGTTTCCCGCACGATCCGGCCGTTCATCACGCTATTGAGCGCAACGCCGCCCGCCAGCACAATGTAGTCCGCTTTTGTTTTTTCATACAAGCTGGTGCAGATCTGCAGAACCTTGTCTTCCAGCACGCGCTGGAATGCGGCGGCGACATCCAGATGATGTTGTTCAAAAGGCTCGCGGTGGTCCTGCTTGCGCGGCTGGCCAAAGGTTTTGTAGAACTTGTCCCCACAGCGGCGATGGCCCGCGTTCTGGAAAGTGAAGTACGACAGGTCAAGCCTGACCTGGCCATCTGCTTGTATCGTCACCAGCTTATTGACTTCGGCATAGAAACGGTCGGGGTTGCCCATCGGCGCCAGTCCCATGGTCTTGCCTTCATCGTAGTTGGGCCTGAATCCGCAAAACTCGGTGGCCGCCTCGTAGAAGGATCCCAATGAATGCGGGAACATGGTCTCGGAAAACTTTTTGATTTCCAGACCTTCGGCAACGCCGCTGAACAGGGTTGACCATTCGCCCGAACCATCCAGTGACAATAGCGCCGCCTTGTCATAAGGGGAGATATAATAGCTGCCGGCGATATGGGAAACATGGTGCTCGACAAAATGCAGTGGCGGTTTTTTGCTGGAGAAGTTTTTATACCAGTTTTTCAGCCGCCGCTGTTTCAGCACCGGGCTGGTGAATTCATGTTGAAAAAAGGGCGCAATCTTTGTTCCCAGCTTGACGCCGTAAAGCACTTTCTTTAAGGCATGTTTTAGCGGCTTTATGGATACCGCGACGTGATCCACCTCATCAGCGCGAATACCGGCAACTTCCAGACACTTTTGAATTGCCCGTTCGGGAAATGTATGGGTGTGTTTCTGGCGGGAAAAGCGCTCTTCCTCCAGTGCAATGAGTAACTCCCCATCCTTGATGATGCAGGCTGAGGAGTCATGAAAAAAATAGTTTATGCCAAGAATAATCATTTTAGACTCAGATGCTTTTAACGGTTTTATTGTAGTGATCGACGAGCCGGTCTTCCAATCCGGTCAATTTGAATAAGGATTTCAGCAGTTTTCCCGGCAAATTCTTTCTATAGCCAAAAGCCATATAAACCAGTTCCTGCCGAGGATGCCATCGTTTTGCCCATAAGGGTGAGGTCACCAGATTAACCTCACGGATGTTTTTATCAACGGTGCGTTTTTGAAGCAGATCTTTCAGCAGAATATTGCCGGCGCCCAAGTGTTTGAAGTCTTCATCATAACCAATTTTGAGAATATGGAAGGTTTCGCCAGTCACTATACAGAATTGTGCGGCTACCACATTATCACCAGATTGCAGCAGGTTTATTCGCAATTGGTTGTTGGCGGCAAACAGGGAGGCCAGCTCTTTATAGAACCTGGTGATATTAGGGCTTTTCAGGATAGCCGAATTATTTTCACCTTTCCAGCCGGACGCTTCGGTTTGGAGAAATTTTTCTACTGCATCCTCTATTTCATCCGCTGCCGAAATTTCCCGTACCGAGAGGTCAGGCAGTTCCTTTTCCGCCTTGTTTTTCAATCTGTTGATATTACGCAGCATTTTTGCGGAGACATGATCTTTCAAGGCCGCCTCGGTGCTGCAGTCAAAATAGGCGTTTTTATTACATGCAATGCGCTTTAAACCCTGGCCCTGGAATAGGGAGGCTGCATTTGAGCGTTCCGGAAACAGGAACTCCAGGCGCTGCCAGGAAAAATAGGGCATGTGTTGCATATGATGGAGTAGCGTTGACAAGGTCCGCGGGCTTGCATGGTCCGGGTCAATAACGATATCGGACAAGGCGATATGACTGTGTTTCGGAAATCCCAGCACCCGGTAGGGCATTTTTTTGTCTTGTTTCCTATCCCGGCGGTTTTGTAGCGGTATGATTGCGATGGCCGTGGCGCCGGCCTTAAGCATGAGGTAAATGACATTGTCGACCAGGCCATTGTTCAGCAATGCAAAGTGCCAACGCCAGTCATTGTAGAATGACTGATGTATGCTTTTTGCATACAACTTCTCCCATGCGGTTTGAATGCTCAAGAGGCCGCTTTTTCCTTCGTAGACATCAAATTTATATGCATTTTTCATATTGAAGAAAGTCAGACTTGAAATTTTCTGTTGTCGTAGAGCCCTATGTGGTTAAAGTCCAATGTACAACGTCAAGGCAAAAAAAGCTTGTTGAATTATGATCAGCCGTAGCTATTGGCTTATAGGAAACACAAGCGTGACACCAGCGGCATGCAAAGAGGAATAGCCGGCGGCGATGGATAATTTAAGCGTTTCTACCCGAATCCGGGTCACCGGGCTGCAAGTCACATCAAGCGCCTCAATCTTTTCAATGGCAATATTCATATCGCCTTCTCTTACCCGTTGGGTGAGCCGAATGATATCGACATCATGAACGCCGGGTGCGGGGTCGCGCTGGGAAGCGAGGTGTGGCACACGGTTGCTGGGGTCTGATGTCATCGCCCTGACCACATCGACGATATCGGCCACCACGGCCGAGGCTGTCGGCTCATCCCCTGCGCCAGCGCCATAATAGAGTGTCGGGCCTACCGCGTCGCCATGCACCAGTACGGCATTCATGACGTCATTGACATTGGCGATCAGGCGGCTTTTCGGGATCAGGGTCGGATGCACGCGTTGCTCGATGCCATTTTCGGTTTTACGGGTAATGCCCAGGCGTTTGATGGTATGGCCAAGCTCATTGGCATATTCCACGTCTGCCGGGGTGATTATGGTGATGCCCTCGGTATAGGTTTTACTGAAATCCAGTGGAATGCCAAAGGCGACCGCTGACAGTATGGTCAGCTTATGTGCGGCGTCAATGCCTTGCACATCGAAGGTCGGGGCCGCTTCGGCGTAACCCAGCTCTTGCGCCTCGGCAAGCACGTCATCGAAGGCGCGTCCCCTTTAGCGCATTTCACTGAGGATAAAGTTACCGGTGCCATTGATAATGCCGGCAGCCCATTCAATCAGGTTGGCGGCCAGGCCCTCGCGCACGGCCTTGATAATGGGGATGCCGCCAGCTACCGTGGCACCAGATGCCAGCTGATTTTCGATGCTAATCGCCTTATTCTATTTTTTCTGATTTTGTATAAACGACATGTTCAACTCCATTTTTTCTTGAGCGAAAATAATATCCTGGAGGCTTTTCTGAATAGACTATAGTTCGTCATTTTATGGTAAATTCCCCGCAAATTATCACGCTGGCCATGATAATACCAATTCAGAATCAATGAGAACAGTGATTTTGATGGTGACGTTACAGTATAATTGACAGGTGCATACCGTCCCGGACACCAACTTTTTTTCCAGTCATAACCACCAGCCATAAAATCAAAACGAGAATAACCCTTTTCCATGAGGTGCTTGATTACAAGTGCGACAATCACTATGCCAGGGCTTATTTGATTGTATTTTGGATTATGACTTAAGTGCCAGTCAAAGTAGGTTTTGTCATGATAGAATCCCAGTCGGTAGGCAACCAGCTCTTCCCCTGATTGAATTAAATAAAACACTGCTTTACCTGATTGGAATATTCCTTTGATCGCGTTTTTCCATAATTCTTGCTCGCGTTTACTCTTTTTTGGAATGAAGTTGTCTTCCCATCTCATATTATGAATGCGGATCATCTCGGGGAATAGCGGTTCAAATTCTTCCCAACTGGTAACTGCTTTAAAAGTAAGTTCATTACTCTTATCATATTTTCGAAGTTTTCTTCTTACAGTTGACCGGAAACTCCCTGACAGTTCACTTAGATAGGTATCCCAATCTTCATAGTCAATCCTGGCTGTTGGGCATGTTGTCAAGTCGCGAAAGACCCATTTTCTTCCTTTGAATGCCCGCACCAGCTCATTATCCAGTTCAGTGATTTGATCAAAACGGATCCAATGCCAGAATTGGCCACAATGTGATTCAAGTTCCTTCAACAGAAAATCATAGATTTCTGCCTTACTCGCTGTATCTTGAACAATAATAACATGGTAATAATCACCAAAATGGATCGGTATAGAATGCAGGATTTTAATGCCAAATGATTTTTTAATGATAAAAGGCGCTATCGCAACTACCACATCGTTTTCACTGATGACAAAAACTCGTAGCGCATTGCTTTTCCCACTATATTTCAACCAGGTAGAAACCCAATGAAAAGAGTTCTGGGGATAAATATCTGCCTTCTCTTCCAGCTTTTTCCATTCTGTGACAAGTGTCTTGTCTTTAATATCGTTAAGTACTTGTACTTTCATAATAATCGTTACCAATCTTTTCTGCCCTAACGACGCAGGTTGTACTAAGGCTGGGGAAAGGTCACCTGGCTTGGTGTATTCCAGCCTGATCCCCTGCTGCTGTGTTCAGTTCGTCATTACTGCAAAGTATTCCGGCCCGTAATACATATGGAAGTATGAAGCGAGGTCAGCCATTTGCATCAGAATCATTGATACCCATACCGATGATTTTTCAGGAGATGCAAATGACTGACACAAGCAATCATAACTCCCAACCAGTGCTCGTTGCGATTGATATCGCCAAGCGATCGCACGATATCGTCATCCAGTGGCCAACCGGTAAAACCAGAACGCTCAAGATTCCGAATACCCGGGAAGGATATAAGCACCTGCTGGATACCATCGGGGATCACGGCGAATCGATCCATGCCACAATACTTGGCGCGTCATTTGGAAAATGTGGCATCACTCATGCCGTGTTCACAACACAATTCCGATACCGGGGTGCCGGCTTCGTTTTGCTTCAATATGGCCGGGATCCGGCTGTCTGTGTATCGTGATTTTTTCATAGAGAACCTCTGTTTTTTCGTTCACAAAAATTCTCTACTATTAACTCCTGCTATTTTTCGGGAGTATTACCATCACCCTCGATACGGGTAGCCCGGATTCTGGCATTTTTCTTTGATTTGAGAGTCTTGGTCTTAACGATACGGCCATTATTACGGGTGATGGCCTTGAAAGTACCAGCGGGGGGTGGATTGACGATAGTTGCCATAATCAGCCTCCTGAGATACATGAAACATCGCCGAGGTACCGTTTTTGTACCGAGCTGGCGTAATTTGCGTGTCTCAAGTGCTGTCTTATGGCCTGATTTTATCCATAAAATCAGCATGTTAGATGGTGGGCCGTGAAGGATTCGAACCTTCGACCAACTGATTAAAAGTCAGCTGCTCTACCGACTGAGCTAACGGCCCGCATGGCAGTACCGCAGAGTTGCGGATGCCGCGAAGCGGTGAATTATACAGACATCTAATGCATGCGCAAGTGTGCGCCGGACTCATGGGGAAAAGGATTGCAGCGTGGCTCCAGACACCGGCTTGCAGCGCCCTCATGCATTGTCTGGCACGGCGGATTGTGGCATCTTGCAGCACGGATTTCGCCCCTCGACCGCACAGACCCATGAACAGGCAGAAACGACAGCAGATTTTCGAGCGCTTGCGGGCAGCCAATCCGACACCGACGACAGAGCTCGTCTACAGTTCGCCTTTCGAGCTGCTGATCGCTGTAATTCTGTCAGCACAGGCAACCGACAAGGGAGTCAACAAGGCAACAGCAAGACTATTCCCTGTCGCCAACACGCCCGGGGCGATCCATGCCCTCGGCGAAGAGGGGCTGAAGCAGTACATCAGGACAATCGGTCTCTTCAACAGCAAGGCTTCCAACATCATTAAAACCTGCGAGATCCTCGTTGAGCGTCATGGCGGCAAGATTCCCGAAAACCGCGAGGAACTCGAAGCCCTGCCTGGCGTCGGCCGAAAGACAGCCAATGTTATTCTCAACACAGCCTTCAGGCAGCCGACCATGGCAGTGGATACCCACATCTTCAGAGTCGCAAACAGGACCGGCATCGCTCCGGGCAAGAACGTACTCGAGGTGGAAAAACGCCTGCTCCGTCTCGTGCCGAGGGAATTCCTGCTCGATGCGCACCACTGGCTCATCCTGCTTGGCCGCTATACCTGCGTGGCACGCAAACCCCGCTGCGGTTCCTGTATCATTGAAGACCTGTGTGAATACAAACACAAGACCGAAAGCGAATGAGTGCGCACACCATCGACAACAGGCAGAGGGAAATGGTCGCCTGCCACAACTGCGACCTGCTGCATCTGAAAACCGATATGCCGCAAGGCGGCAAGGCTTTCTGCACACGCTGCGGGGCATTGCTCTATGCAGAATCACCACGCGCAATCGAAACTGCGCTGGCGCTGAGCATTGCCTCCCTGATCTTCTTTGCCGCCGCTCACCTGCTCCCGTTCATCTCTGTCGATATCGAGGGTAATGCCTCGACTATTTTCCTCGTCTCTACGATCGAGACGCTGACAGAAATCGACAACCAGCTGCTCGCACTCGCAGGTATTTTCCTGTTGCTGATTGCACCAA
>JASFPB010000008.1:0-19618 GCA_050116235.1 Chromatiales bacterium
GCCCGCAAGCACTTATCGGTGACTTTGCCGAGGTGCTCATCACCGAGGCCCTGCCCAATTCACTGCGCGGAGAGCTCCATGCCGGATAACGCCGAATCGCTGCAGTTCCTGCTCGACCCAGAGGACAACGAGCGGTTATCGAATTTCTGCGGTCCGCTCGAGAACCACTTGCGCCAGATCGAGTCGAGACTCGGCATCGAAATCAACAACCGGGGTAACAGCTTCCAGATCGTCGGACCTCCCGCGATCCTGACGGCCGCACGCGAACTCATGTCCGACCTCTACAGAGCCACAGCCGACGAGCATCTCGATTCGCATGCGATCAATCTCTACTTGCAGGAATCGGGGATCGACGAACGTCTCGAGAAGGTCGGGGAAACCGAGATCCCGGAAGTCATCATCAAGACCAAGCGCGGCGTGGTACGCGGACGCGGCCCGCACCAGAAGCAGTACCTGCATCGTATCGTGACGAACGATATCAACTTCGGCGTCGGTCCGGCCGGAACAGGCAAGACCTATCTTGCTGTCGCGGCAGCCGTCGAGGCACTGGAACGCCAGAATATCCGGCGTATCCTGCTCGTACGCCCGGCAGTCGAAGCAGGAGAAAAACTCGGCTTCCTGCCCGGTGATCTGGCACAAAAGATCGATCCCTATCTGCGGCCACTCTATGACGCACTCTACGAAATGCTGGGCTTCGAGCGCGTCGACAAGCTCATCGAGCGCAACGTGATCGAGGTTGCGCCGCTGGCCTACATGCGCGGACGGACGCTGAATGATTCGTTTATCATTCTCGACGAGGCGCAGAACACCACACCGGAGCAGATGAAGATGTTCCTCACCAGGATCGGCTTCAGCTCGACAGCCGTGATCACGGGGGACGTGACCCAGGTCGACCTGCCGCGTGGACAGAAGTCAGGGCTGCGTCAGGCAGTGGATATCCTGCATGAGGTCGACGGCATCAGCTTTACTTTTTTCAATGCAAAGGATGTTGTTCGTCATCCGCTCGTCCAACGCGTCATCGAGGCCTACGAAAATCAGTGACGCTCGTTACTTGTCGTCTGAGTCCGGCCCAACCTGGTTGTCATAGGTCACGCCGCTGAGTTCCTCGACACACTCTCTGACGAACTCCTCGAGTGCCTGGCCACTCATGCCTGCAGCCTCGCCCTCGATGCGGCAGTCGGCCGCTATCGCTTCCTGTTCGCTGTCAGCGGCAAGCGGGTACGATGCCCCGAGGGCTGTTGTGAAAATGATCGGGAGCACTCCCTTGTTCATGATATTCCTTGTATTCGGGTGCTGAACAGATGTGCATCTTAGCCGAGAGCTTCCCGGCTGTCATCGAAAAGCAGGAGTGAGAAGGTTGATGGCATGACTGCTCCCGTCTGCGTGATACCTGCTGCTTGAGCAAGAACCTGATTGCCGGGAAAGTGGCGCCCCCTCTTGAACGACCAGGAACGATCACGCAGAATCGGGCTGCAACAGTTTCCCCCTCTCTACCAAACAACAAGGATTTTCAAATGCATCAACTCTTCTTACCAAAATTCACTACCCTCGCTTTCGTACTCCTGCTTGCAAGCACCTCGCTGCAAGCCGCCGACACCATGGACAAGGAATCCATGAGCCAGGCAGACAAGTTCAGCTATCTCCAGGGGTACACACTGGCCAACCGACTCAGGAGCGCGGGCCTGGAAGTCAACGCCGACACCTTCACACAGGCAATCCATGATGCCCTCAACGGCAAGGATTCCATGTTCAGTGATGAGGAGATCGAGGCCATCATCGCAGAACAGAAAAAGATCGAGGCCGCCATGCAGGCCGAGGAGAGCGCCGATGCGGCTGCCAACCTCGAAAAAGGGAAAGCCTTCCTGTCCGAGAATGCGAAGAAAGAGGGAGTCACAACACTCCCGAGCGGGGTCCAGTACCGCGTGATCGAGTCTGGCGATGCCAGCGGCACTTCCCCGGCAGCATCCGATACAGTCGAGGTGCACTACGAGGGTCGCCGTATCGATGGCAAGGTCTTCGACAGCTCCTACGAGCGCGGCAAGCCGGCTAGCTTCCCTGTTTCGGGTGTCGTCGAGGGATTCAGCGAAGCACTGCAGAACATGAAACCGGGTGACAAGTGGGAAGTCTTCATTCCATCGGACCTCGGCTATGGCGAGCGCGCCAGGGGAGCTGACATCCGTCCGAACGAAACACTGATCTTCACGCTCGAACTTATGGGCATCAAGTAAGTTCCGCTGGTGTCAGAGATCAATTAATCGAAATTGATCTCTCATTCGGGGTCAGAGTAACAATAGTTTTTACTCTGACCCCAATCACCTGCCAATCATCCGAGCAGCGCCCATCTGTCAGAACTGTCGCGAGGTGGCCTGACAGGGATAGCTGTTCAACATAATTCACCCTTCCACAGCCACCGTGTCAGCAAACTACACCTTCCAATGACCTCTTCCTCTCTCAAGCGCATTCCTGTCGCGATCCTCATGCTGTCGCTTTCGATGACAGCGACAGCGGAAGAGGAAATTGACAAGACCGCAGGTAGTTGGTCGGAGCAATTCATTGATGTCGACGATGGCTGGTTCGATCTTTCCAGTTTTCTGGACAAGGCCCACGGATTCGTACCGGTCATCTCGCCGATCACGGAACCCGCCGTCGGGTACGGGGCAGTCGGCGCCTTGGTCTTCGTTGACCGGGATACATCCGGAAAAGAGCAGGCAGGCGTGCGGCCAAATATTGCTGCAGTAGGGGCGATGGCCACGGAGAACGGTAGTCGGGGCAAGTTCGCAGCCCATCTCGGCACCTGGATGGATGGGAATCTTCGTACGCTCATTGGCATTGCTGACACCGACATCAACCTGGAGTTTTTCGGACTTGGTGGCGAGCGCAACCTGGGCCAGCAAGGCCTGGATTACACGATTGCAGCACGCGGTGGTGTGATTGGCGGGAGCTACCGTCTCGGGAAATCACCATTCTGGGCTGGCCTGAGATATGTCAGGGCGACCACGAATGTAAGCCTTGATGTCGGGAATTCCCTCCCTCCCCAGATCCCCTCTCTGGATCTGGAACTGAACCTGGGAGCCCTGACACCCTCGCTGACCTATGACACGCGGGACAATTTCTTCACACCAACCCACGGCTTGTATCTCGACCTCTCTGCCACTCTCTTTCGCCAGTCCCTGGGGAGCGACCGGGATTTCGAGAAAGCCACGTTCACAGCAATAGGCTACCAGCCCCTCACCGAAAACCTTTACCTTGGAGCACGGGCCAGTGGAACAGTCAGCTCCGATGGCACCCCCTTCTATCTGCGCCCATTCGTCTCGCTGCGTGGTGTGCAGGCCATGAAATACCAGGGTGAGGAAGCAGCAGAGATCGAGGCGGAACTACGATGGCAGTTTCATCCGCGCTTCAGCCTCGTCGGCTTTGGCGGCGCAGGACTGGCCCGAAGCGAGAGTCGCCTTGAGGACAGTGAAAAGCGCGTCACATCGGGAGGTGCCGGTTTCCGCTACCTGCTGGCACGCCGACATGGACTGCATATGGGGATTGATGTCGCTGTCGGGCCGGATGACCCGATTTTCTATGTCGTATTCGGCACTGCGTGGCTGCGTCCCTGATTGGTATTCGGAATGGAAGTTACTATCCAGAAATGATTCGGGAATCAGAAAGAGAGGGATCAATCGTTTTTACTCTGACCCCAATCATCCCCAGTCATCCTGCATCGACCACTCTGATTCCCTCCTTGCGAAGCGCCTCGATGATGGTTGTGATATGTGCATGTCCGCGCGTCTCGAGTTGCATCAACACGGCACGCTCGCCGAGTGCAACCTCGCTCTCCTTGCGTCGCTGCGAAAGCTCGAAGATATTACTTCCCTGAGCAGCGATCACTGCGGCGACCCTGGCGATACTACCCGGCTTGTCAGGCACGATCACGCTGAGTTCGCATAGCCGGCCATCATGTTCAAGACCGCGCCGGATAATTCGCGACAGCAGTTCCATATCGATATTCCCGCCGCTGATGACCACAACCACTTTCCTGCCCCTGAGGTCAGACAGCCTGTCATAGTAGAGCGCAGCCAGGCCCACCGCTCCGGCACCTTCGGCGAGTGTTTTCTCACGCTCGAGAAGAAGCATGATGGCCGCTGCCGTCTCCTCTTCAGAAACGGTGACGATCCGGGAGACCAGCTTGCGTACGATCGGCATTGTCAAATGACCAACCTTGCGAACGGCAATGCCGTCAGCAATCGTCGATGCCATTGCGACTTGTGTGAGCTTGCCAGCCGCGACGCTTTTCTGCATCGCCGGAAGGAACTCCGACTCGACGCCGATGATTTCCACATCGGGGCGCTTTGCCTTGATGGCAGTTGCAATGCCTGAAACGAGACCACCCCCACCGACAGGGACGATGACAGCATCCATCTCCGGCACCTGCTCCAGCAGTTCCAGCCCGATCGTCCCCTGCCCCGCGATGACATCCGCATCGTCGAAGGCATGCACGAGCGTATAGCCATTCTCCGACTGCAGACGACTCGCCTCCTCGAAAGCATCGTCATACCCTGCGCCATGCAGCACGATCTCAGCACCGAGTTCGCGTGCCCCGTTAACCTTCGAGAGTGGTGTCGTCTCGGGCATGACGATGACACATTTCAGCCCGCAGACCTGCGTGGCATGAGCGACACCCTGGGCATGGTTGCCGGCCGAGGCAGCAACGATACCTGCAACACGTTCCTTCTCCGAGAGGGAAAGAATCCTGTTCAGCGCACCGCGATCCTTGAACGAGCCTGTCTTCTGCAGGTTTTCCAGTTTCAGATAGAGTTCGCAACCTGTCAGCAGGCTGAGTTTCTCGCTGTAGGCGCATGGAGTCAGCAGAACATTGCCGGCAATACGCTGGCGGGCAAATTCGATCTCGTTGATGCTGATCATGCGAGGAACTGCCTCCGCTTCTACACAATGTCTATGATAGTAACCATACTGATAATAAACCGCGATAGAGAGGATTTCCTTGGAAGCCAGTTTCCGCTTTGCCGATGATCTCGGCCCGATGAAAGTTGTTCATCTGCATGAACCCTCGATCAACCTGAAGGCCGTGCTCGTTGTGGATAATGTTGCCAAAGGGCCATCGATCGGTGGATTGCGCATGGCGCCGGATGTCACGACCGGGGAGTGCTTCCGACTGGCCCGCGCCATGACGTTCAAGAATGCTGCTGCCGGGCTGCCGCATGGCGGCGGCAAGTCGGTACTCTACGGCGACCCCAAGATGCCGCGCCAAGAGAAGGAGAGGCTGATTCGCACGCTTGCGCGCATGCTCGAGGATGAAAAGCACTATATCTTCGGCCCTGACATGGGCACCGACGAGGAGTGTATGGCCTGGGTCAGGGACGAGATCAACCGCTCTGTCGGCTTGCCACGCGAGATCGGCGGCATCCCGCTCGACGAGATCGGTGCTACTGGCTTTGGTATCAGTCACGTGGTCGACGTTGCACTACCCTCGTGTGACTTCGAAATCGAGGGCGCGCGTGTTGCCGTGCAGGGTTTTGGCGCCGTCGGAAAGAATGCTGCGCGCTTTCTTTCGGGGATGGGCGCAATACTCATAGCGGCGGCCGATTCACAGGGCACCATTCATAATCCGGACGGACTCGATATCGGCGATCTCATCGAGCTCAAGGAGCAGGGGCGCAGTGTCATCGATTACGGTGACGGCGAAATCTCGGATTGCGGGGGCATCATCGATGTGGAGTGCGAGATCTGGATCCCGGCAGCGCGACCGGATGTCGTCAATGAGGGGAATGTGGAACGCATGAACACCCGGCTCGTGGTACAGGGCGCCAATATCCCCTTTACGCCGGGTGCGGAAATGATCCTCCACGAGAAAGGCGTGCTCTGTATCCCGGATTTCATTGCCAATGCAGGCGGTGTCATCTGCGCAGCCATGGAATACCAGGGGATGAGCCAGACGGCAACACTGCAGGTGATCGAGGAGAAACTCCGCCGCAATACCGAACTGGTCCTCGCCGAGTCTGCCGCGAATGGCATTCTGCCGCGCGAGGCAGCGGAGAGGCTGGCACGCAAGCGCATTGATAAGGCGATGAGCGTGCGGCGTTTCAATCTCTTTTGAGGTCGAAAGAACTGATGTAGGTCGCCCTTCAGGGCGACATGTCGGGCTGAAGCCCGACCTGCAGATGGGTGATTAGATGATGAATATTGTCGTTGCGGCGGAGCGGAGCGACCGTGGCAATCTCGAAGCCTGAGATCGCCACGCCTTGCTCCGCAAGGCACGCGATGACAACGAAGGTGGAAACGACCACCAGCTGCGACTTACGCGCAACCGAGCGGCGCAGGGCAAACCGGAAACAAGAGGCCGTTTGTTTGAGCGCAGCGAGTTTACGGCCTCGCCGGTTTGGCCGAGTACGTGAGGGAACCCGAAGGGTTGTGTCCCGGCCGCATCAAAATAAATCCATCGCGAAGCGATACAGATACAGAATTAAAAAGCAGCAGCCCCCATACCTGAATATGGGCGCCCCCTGAAATCAACCGCGGAGGGATGATGTACAGAATCCGTTTCCACGGCCGTGGCGGCCAGGGCATGAAAACCGCCAGCCGTCTGCTCGGCGCAGCCTTCTTCCTCGAAGGCTACGAAGTGCAGGACGCACCGCGCTACGGTGCGGAACGCCGTGGCGCGCCCATCTTCGCCTATGTACGCGCTGCAAAGGAACCCATCAACGAGCGCGGCATCATCCTGCATCCCGACCTCGTCATCGTCGCCGACGATTCGCTCATACCCGTACCGGCTGCCGGTGTCATGGCCGGGCTGATCGAATCCACCGTCCTGCTCATCAGCACGACCGAATCAGCCGAAGAGTGGCAACACCGCCTCAACATCAAGAGCACCATCCTGACCCTGCCCGCCCCGACCGACGTCGAGGACCGCCTGGAACTGCGCTATGTCGGCGCCGAGTGCGCCGGGGCCGCCGCCTGCCTGGCTGGCGTCATCTCGAAAGAAAGACTCGAACAGGCGATCCGCGACGAGCTCGAAGGCAAGTTGCCGAAAGTCATCGAACGCAACATCGCAATGGCGATGGAAGGCTACGACCGCATGACCGATCACAAGGGAGTGGTTGCTGAGAGCGGCCTGGCGTCTGCGAAAGAGTACAACCCTCCCGCCTGGATCGAGATGCCGTTCGAGGCTGCACGCATCTCTTCCCCGTCTATTCACACGGGGCTCACGAGCGTCATGGTCCGCACCGGGCTGTGGCGTACAATGCGCCCCGTCATCGAATACGACAACTGCAAGAAATGCTGGTGGGTCTGCAGCGGCTCCTGCCCCGACGGCGCCATCTCCGTCAACGCCGAGGGCGCGCCCGAGATTGACTACGACCACTGCAAGGGTTGCCTGACCTGCGTCGGCGTCTGCCCGTCGCACGCCATCGTCACAATCCCCGAACACGAAGCCGTCGAAAAGGAGGAAGCATCATGAGCAGGAAACTCCTGACCGGCAACGGCGCGGCGGCCTGGGGCGCGCGACTTGCACAGATCGACTACATCCCGGCCTTCCCCATCACGCCGCAGACCGAGATCATCGAGACGCTCGAGGGCTGGATCGATAACGGGCAAATGCCCGGACGACTGGTGACACTGGAGTCGGAACACTCCATGATCACAGCGGCCGGAGCAGCCGCCGCGACCGGTGTACGCGTCTTCAGCGCAACCTCGAGCCAGGGATTGCTCTACGGCATGGAGATGCTCTACACGGTGGCGGGCTGGCGCGCGCCCTTCGTGCTCATCAACGTCTCGCGCGGACTCTCGGCGCCGATCACGCTGGAACCGGACCACAACGACGTCATGGCCGCCCGCGACAGCGGTTTCCTGCAACTCCACTGCGCCACCTGCCAGGAGGTGCTCGACAGCACGCTGATCGCCTACAAACTCGCCGAAGACGAGCGCGTGCGGCTGCCTGTCATCGTCAACCAGGACGGTTTCTACCTCTCCTTCACGCGCGAGCCCGTCGAGATCCCTGAACCGGAAACCATGGAGAGCTTCCTGTCGCCTTTTGATCCCGAGAACATGCAGTTCCGCGCCAGCGCGCCGGTCAGCCAGGCCGTGGCCGTGCTCGGCGGCGGCCCCTACTCCTACTTCCGCTACGAGACCCATCTCGCTTCACTGAAAGCACTCGAGGTCTACGATGAGGTCGCAAGCGAGTTCGAACAGATCACGGGCCGCGCGAACCCGGCCATCGAGTGTTACCGGACAGAGGGTGCCGAGTACGTATTCGTCATGATGGGCGCCTTTGCGACCAAGGCGCGCCAGGCCGTCGACCAGCTGCGCGAGGCCGGCTGGCCCATCGGACTCGTGCGCCCGCGCCTTTTCCGCCCCTTCCCGGAAGCAAAGCTCCGTGAAGCATTGAAAGGCAAGCAGGGTGTCGCCGTCATCGACCAGAACATCTCCTTCGGACGCGGTGGCGTGCTGCATACCGAGATCGCATCGGCCATTCTCGGCCGCCCCGACATGCCAAGGATCCTCGTGAGCTTCATTGGCGGCCTCGGCGGACGCGACATCAGTGCCGAGGAGTTCTACCAGATGGCGGAAGTTTTGAAGCAGGCCGTATCGGATGGACAAGCGCCCGAAACGCGCCTTTTGTATACGGAAAATGAATTGCGCGAGGTGCGCAAGCTGCAGGACATCGCCAGGGTCGAGCGACACGAGTTGGAGAACGAGCAATGACAGAAACAGTTTATAAACACGCGCGCGATCTCCCCTCCACGCACCTGCTCGGAACCGGTACGCCCATGTGCGCGGGCTGCGGCGGGCTGCAGGCGATCCACCAGGTCTACGACGTGCTCGGCCGAAACACGGTCTTCGTCAACGCTGCAGGCTGCATGACGCTGCTGTCGGTCTACCCCTTCACGCCGTTTCGCGGCTCCTGGCTCTACACGGCCATGGCATCGGCCCCGGCCGGCGCACAGGGCATCCGCGACGCGCTCGACATCCTCATCGAACAGAAAAAGATCGACAAGAGCGAGGACCTGCAGGTGGTGGTGCTGACCGGCGACGGCTCGGCCTACGGCATGGGGTTGTCGGCCACCTCGAGCGCCATGGACCGCAACCTGGACTTCATCTACATCTGCTACGACAACGAGGGTTACGGCAACACGGGGCAGCAATACTCGGACGCCACGCCGCACGGCGCCAGGACCTCGACCAGCACCGGCCCCGGCGGGCACCCGGGCTACAAGAAGGATCTCTTCTCGATCTGGACCGCGCACAAGCCGGCCTATGTCGCGACCGTGATCGGCGCGGAACCGCTCGACCTGGCGCGCAAGATCGAGAAGGCTCGCGACATCAAGGGGCCGCGCATGATCATCTCGCTCTCGCCCTGCCCCACCGGCTGGGACTTCGATCCGTCGCTGACGGCCGAGGTCGGAAAGCTGGCCGTGCGCACCGGCATCTGGCCGCTCAAGGAGTACGAGAACGGCAAGGTGACGCATACGAAGAAACCCGGTAAGAAACGCCCGCCCGTCGAGGAGTACCTGAAGCTCCAGGGCCGCTACAAACACCTCTTCGAACCCGAACGCGACGAACAGCTGCTGGCCGAGATCCAGGCGCGCGTCGACGTCTACTGGGCGGAAGTTGAAGGGTGACTGGCAAGAGCTACTTCCATCGCGGCGGCGACACGCCGTTGCTCGGCGAGACCATCCCCGGGAACTTCGCGCGCATCGCGCAGCAGTTCCCGGACAACGCCGCCATCGTCTCGATCCCGCAGGAACGCCGCCTGAACTACCGCGAGCTTGCCGAGGAGACCGACAGGGTGGCAAAGGGCCTGCTGGCGTTCGGCTTCGGCAAGGGCAACCGGCTCGGCATCTGGTCGACAAACAACATCGAGTGGCTTCTGCTGCAGCTCGCAACGGCGCGCATCGGCGTCGTGCTCGTCAACATCAACCCGGCCTACCGGCCACGCGAACTGGCCTACGCGCTACAACGCTCCGAGGTGGAGTGCATCGTGACCATCCCGTCGTTCCGCACGAGTGACTATGTCGGCATGCTGGTCGAACTGGTGCCGGAGCTGAAGACATCGAAACCCGGCGAGTTCAGAAACGACGAGTTACCGTTTCTCAGGCGTGTGATCCTCTACGATCCGGCCGATCCGGAAAACACCGAGCGGCCATATACCGGTTTTGACACCTGGCCCGAATTGCTAGAGGCGGGCGAATCGGTCACGCAGGAAGCGCTGGAGCAGGCCACCGCCGAACTCGACATCGACGACCCGATCAACATCCAGTACACCTCTGGTACGACCGGCTTTCCGAAGGCCGTGATACTGACGCATCACAACATCCTCAACAACGCCTGGTTCACGGCCATGGCGATGCACTTCACGGAGAAGGACAGGCTCTGCATCCCGGTGCCCTTCTACCACTGCTTCGGCATGGTGGTCTCCAACCTCCTCTGCCAGACAGTCGGCGCCTGCGGCGTACTGCCGGCCGAGCACTTCGATGCGGGCGCCACACTGAAAGCCGTCGCCGACGAACGCTGTACGGCGACCCACGGCGTGCCGACCATGTTCATTGCCCAGCTCGAGCATCCCGACTTCAAGTCTTTCGACCTGACCAGCCTGCGCACCGGCATCATGGCTGGCGCCCCCTGCCCGCCCGAACTCATGAAGCGCGTCATGAACGCCATGCACTGCAAGGAGATCCTCATCGGCTACGGCGAAACCGAGGCGTCGCCCTTCACGCACCTCACCACGCGCGACGACAGCCTGGAGCGGCGCACCGAAACCGTCGGCAAAAACCTGCCACACCAGGAGGTGAAGATCGTCGACACCGTCACCGGCCGGACCGTGCCGCTCGGCGAGACCGGCGAGCTCTGCTTTCGCGGCTACCACATCATGCGCGGCTACTACGGCGACGAGGAAGCAACAAAGAAGGCGCTCGACGAGAACGGCTGGCTCTTCTCGGGTGACCTCGGCGTCATGGATGCCGAGGGCTACGTCAGCATCACGGGACGGCTCAAGGAGATGATCATCCGCGGTGGAGAAAACATCTACCCGCGCGAGATCGAGGACTTCCTCTTTACGCATCCGAAGATCTCGGAGGTGGCCGTCTTTGGCACCCCGGACGACTTCTTCGGCGAGGAGATCGTAGCCTGGATCCAGTTACATGCCGGTGAAACAGCGACGGAGGAGGAAATCCGCGACTACTGCAAGGAGCAACTGGCGCACTTCAAGATACCGAAGCACATACGTTTCGTGGAGGAGTTTCCGATGACAGTAACGGGGAAGTTGCAGAAGTACAGGATGAGGGAAATCGTTCTGGAAGAGATGGAAAAAACAAAAAGAGGACGGAGGAATTAATTTCTATACAGCCCGGAAAAGCGTCAGTACCCGTTAAAGCTTTCCTAATGCGATACGTGCCAGATCCAGCATTGACTTCGGTGGAGTTTTGATTAGCATGGCGCCGGCTGATTTCATTCTTTTCGTCGCTGCCTCAATCCGATCAAACATGGTATCGAACAACTCTTCCGGTATGGTTAACGGCGGCGTTAATCGTACGGTGCGATGAGCATTCAAAGCCAGGTTGGCGTGGACACCACCCTCGTGAAGCATCATCAAACCCAGGGAGGTAGTGAACTCACCAATCAGATCGTCATGACCGAACGAGAGACCAGGTGGGACGACTGGATGGAACTGGATAGCGAACCACATGCCAAAGCCGCGCACGTCCGCAATCAGGTCGGGATGGCTCTCGGAGATTTCCTTTAGTCGCTTCAACCCCTTTTCGCCCAACCGACGGGAACGCTCCACCAGCTTCTCCTCCCGGAGGATTTCCAGGGATTTCAAACCGATTGCCATCGCGAGAGAATTGCCGCCGAAGGTACTAGAGTGTATTTTGCAATTCAGGCCGCCGAACATCTTGTTGTAAATCGCCTTGCGTGCCACGGTCGCTCCGATGGGGGCCATGCCGCCGCCCAAAGGTTTGGCAAACACAATGATGTCCGGGTCCATACCTCCCCATTCAATGCTCGGTACCCAATAACCGCTTCGTCCCAAACCCGCCTGGATCTCATCGGCAATAACAGGAATGCCATATTCTTTAGCGAGGCAATCAATGCCGGCCAGGAAGTCGGGAGGCGGCACGATGATCCCAGCCTCCCCCTGGATCGGCTCCAGGATGACAGCGATGATATTATCCGCCCCTTTCTTTACGATGGTTTCCTCGAAAGCATCAAGATCACCAAAGGGGGGCGTCAATGTTTTGAATGCCAGGGGCCGGAATGGTCGTTGATAGTCCTCGTTGGCAGTAAGGCTCAATGCCCCGGCGGTTTTGCCGTGGAAGGCACGCGTGAAGTTGATGAAACAACTGCCTCCGGGCCGTGAGGCTTTGGCTAACTTGATTGCAGCCTCGACTGCTTCCGCCCCGCTGTTGGAGAAAAAGACATTACTGTCTGCGTGTGACGGTGCAAATTCCGAAATAAGCCTGACGAGGTTGGTTTCCAGTGCCGCACGCCACCCGGAAATTGATTGCTGGGGGAGTCCCATCGCCTGTCCTTCGTCGAGATACCGGCGCAGAAATCCCATCAGCGGTGGGTAGTAGTCACCGAATGGATTTGCCGCATAACAGCCGGCATTGATGCGCCTTACACCTTCAGGATCCTCAAGTTCCCATGGAGAAACGACCTTGAAAGGTCCAGCGACACGCGCATAGTCGATCATGCGAACCAGATCGGTGTTTCCATACTCCTTTTCGAGATCATAAACGAATTGCTTTCTTAAACCAGCGAAAACGTCATCAGTATTGATGGGCGTGTGAGTCATCAGACGTCCTCTAGAGTGCTTGCGATCCTGTTTGGCGGATCACTCTTTGCCTTGCACAAAGTTTAGCCTATCAACAGAATCCACCTGCTCACGTCAGGGCTTTATGGGTAAAATATAATTTCACCGAGCCCTTTTTCTTTTCCAGTGATAAAGGGGTCAGTACCCATTAATTCACTTTGTCACAAAGAACATTCAGACACAGCCACCCACATAATCATTCGCCAGCAGCTTTCCATGGCCTCCCGCGCCTGAGCTGCCCCACCCTGTTTCCTGTCACTCTCTCGATTCGTTCCCTGAACCTGCGATTCCCCAATGGCGTCCCCGTCTGGACGGCGGCACGAAGCAGGTGAAGCTGTTCTGGATCGAGTGCATGGCTGAAAAGTTCCCGATAAGCATTTTGCCTCGCTTTCTCACTTCTCCCGAGATCCATGAAGAGCCGGTGACGGGCAAGAAGCCCGCTTCTCTCTCCGAAAGCGTTGTCACGATAACTCGACCAGGGGTACTCCTCCGGCGTTTTGGTCATGCCGGCCCTGACGGGATTGAGTTCGATATAGCGCATGCAGGCCAGCAGGTAGGTCTCGTCCTCAATGACACTGCCTTTATGCCGTCCTTCCCAAAGCGTTCCGCTGCGTCCATGACGATGGTTGACGTATGTGACGTAATTCCGCCCGACAAACTGGATCATGCGGCTTATGGCATCGGAACTATCCGGCGTAACAAGCAGATGGACATGATTTGTCATCAGCACATAGGCATGAATAAAGCAGCCATGTCGCTCGCACCCCTCTTTGAGCCACGCCAGATATGCCTGATAATCATCATCGAAGAAAAAAACGGTCTGTCGATTATTCCCGCGCTGGACCACATGTGCGGGAACACCCGGTTGATAGAAACGAGGTTTTCTTGGCATCTCAACATCCTTGTTGTAGAAATCGTAGACGGAAACGCTACCAGAATTTTAATCGGAGTGCTTTTAAGGGTACTGACCCCTTTGAATGATCGGAATGCTTTTAAGGGTACTGACCCCTTTAAATGGCCTGAAGATGTGAGGGAAAGAAGATGACAGAGCGTTGGATTCAGGTGTGGGATCTGCCTTTACGTGTGTTTCACTGGTTGCTGGCCAGCCTGGTTATCGCTGCCTATATCACTGTCGAGCTGGGCGGCAATTTCATGGAATGGCATGGCCGTATTGGACTGGCGATTGCGGGACTGCTGATCTTCAGGCTGGTCTGGGGGCTTGTCGGATCGACACATGCACGCTTTTCCAGCTTTTTCCCGACTCCCGGGCGCCTTGGCGACTATCTGCGCGGGGAGTGGCATGGCCATGGGCACAACCCGCTTGGCGCCCTCTCGGTTATTGCCATGCTTGCACTGCTGTCATGGCAGACTGTCTCGGGACTCTTCGGCAATGACGATATCGCATTCAACGGCTATCTCTACACGCTGGTGTCCAAGGATATATCCGACTGGATAACAGGCTGGCACAAGCGCGGATACTGGATCATTATCGCTCTTGTCGTGCTGCATCTTGCAGCGATTGCCTTTTATCGCCGGGTAAAAAAGACCGACCTGATCACGCCGATGATCACCGGTAAAAAAAGCATGGATGATCCGGATCCGCACGCACCGCATGGAGGTGGCTGGCTGGCGTTCGTCCTCGCAGCAGCAGTTGCGATTGCAGTCGTCGGGACTATTGGGAGCGGCATATTGTCACCAGATCCCGCACCCGTGCCGCCAGCAGAGCAATTCAGCTGGTAGGAAAACTGTCCGCAGAGTGGAGGCACTCTAGGGACAGTGTTTCAGAAGTAGTCAGAGAAAGTGGCTATTGTTCAGTCGTCATCTTCCATGCGGAACTCGTCGTGACAGGCTTTGCAGCTCTTGCCGGTTGCGCCGAAGGCTGTCTTCACGGCAGCAGGATCACTTTTTTCCGCGGCGATGGCGAGCTCTCTGGATGCCATTGCCAGATCGCGTGCAAGCTTACCAACCTGCTCTCGATTTTCCGGGTCGAAGAGTTCAGGCTTGACTTCCGTCTCGAACTCCGCGGTGCTTTTTTCTGTGCCGGGGATGAAGAGCTGCCCCAGGCCGGAATTGGAAATGCTCGCGATCGCACGCGCCGCGGCCTTCACTTCTTCTGCGTCGTACTCGCCCTGGAGATTGGCTTTGATTCGACCCATGTTCCAGGCCATGAAGGTGAACCCGGCCTGTCTGGCCTCTACCGCATCTTCAGGCGTGAGACCTTCTGCCATGAGTGACGAGGTACAGAGACAGGAAGAAAGCGCCATCGCAGTCAGCAGTTTTTTCATAAATTTCAGCTCCTTGCTGGGTTTTCAGATTGATCGTGATTTGTCAGATGTACTCCGTCGGGCTGTTGCATGGGAATTTTCATGCGAGCAGTGGCCCGTACAGAAATGGGACTCATGCGTCTTCGATAAGTTCTGTATGTGAAATATTTGGGGTCAGAGTAAATATACGATAATTCCTTATATATCTATAAGATAATAATAAAGAGTTGTTACTCTGACCCCAATCCCAAGAGGAAAAGGCAAAAGGGACGCCCTTTATTTCTGGAAGATACGGGAGATTCAGTCCACCGTTTGAGCTGGATCAACCGACCCTGCACCCCATCCATTACACAGGTACTAAATCGTTCACACCTTTAGAGCAATTGGCTAGGATTTGGAATGCCCGAGTCAATCGAGGACGTTCAGAACAGCCTCAAAAGGAGATGTAACCATGAAAGACCTGGTATGGAGCGGCACCCTGAGTGTCGAGGTCAAGGAAGTCGATGACGACCACCACAGGCTGGTGGACCTGTTCAACCTGCTCAATCACGCTGTCAACGAGGGAAGTGATGCCCGCTATATCGGGATCCTGATGGAGGAGCTGGTCAATTGCACCGCATGGCACTTCAGCCACGAGGAGCGGTTGATGTTGAAGCACGGCTACGGGGATTTCGAGTCACACAAGACGGAACACGAGGAACTGCTCTCAAGCGCCAGGGAACTGCAACAGCAGCGGCAGGCAGATGGACGCCCGATCACGGATGAGGATATCGAGTTTCTGGAGCACTGGCTGACCGCGCATATCCTGACGACGGACATGAAAATGGGCGCCTATCTGGCCGGTGTAATGTGATCATGATCAAGGGTGGCAGACTCCATTGAAACCGGGCGAAAGGCAGGGAACAGACCACTGTTTCCCGTTCCGGGGAAACTTTCTAAATCAGCTGTATAAAATTTAATTCCTCCGTCCCCTCTAGCTGATCAATCCTGCCTTGGCTGACCGGACTCCTGCAGCCTCCAGATGTTGCTGCCTGATCTTATGAGATTTCTGCGCTCTGCGGCCGGCTTTCCCTCATTTAAAAGCTGATTCAGGTCGTCACCCACCTCTTTGCTGTAGATATGGTAAAGGTGGCCCGTCGGGCTGTCGCCCGGCAGGTCACTGAGGTCAATCACTTCGACGCCGGCGAGTTTCGACACATCGTTCCCGGCCTCGCCAAGCCTTGGATAACCATGCAATTGTGCTGAAATTGCCAGGGGCCTGTCCCCTGTCGTGACATAGACGGAGATGTTCTGAGCTATTGGCGCGATGCGTGGCAGGATCCGTTCGAAAATCGCAAAATCCATATCTGCTGCAAGCAGGACAATCTCGCCCAGCCGGATGTCGGGGTGCCTGTTGGCCACTTCATAGAGGGCAAGAACCACGCCGCGTGCACCCAGGCTGTGTCCGACGACGTCGACGACACCATCGCCGAAACGGCGTTCCAGCTCGATGATCGTATCGGCAAGGTCTGGCACGCTCCAATAGAGATCCGCTTCGTCATGGGTATAGTATGCAACGGCCCCATCTGACGGCCAGCTGAACCACAACAAGCGCCCGGCAAGATCAGCATTCTGCTGAAGTGAAAAAGCTCGCCGGCAACCTTTCTCGAAGCTGATGTAATAGCCGTGGACATAGACCAGTGGCGCTCCCGAGGTCTCAGCAGGCTGAAACGCATCAAGGACCAGGTTGCTCTCCTTTTCCCTGACCTGATCCACACGGAGGAACTCTTCCCGAATGAAGGATGGGGCCGAGTCGGCAATGGGAGAGAGGATATTGAGGTCGAGTTCCCGAACCCTGCACCAACCAGCCTTGAGATCGCTCCGCTCACTCCCAAAGATCTCCGCGGGATCATCGGAATCTGTTCGGTCCCGGAGAGTGAAAAACGGCACCTCCCAATTCAGCACTTCCGTTTGGGCGGCCGCCGGGGCTGGAAGGGCAGACATCAACAGACCTGGCAAGAGGCCGTAGCAGATAACACGCGCAACATGTAAAGCGAATAATCGCATCGTTCCCGGACACCCTGGTTTTTAGTAATACTAGCGAAATTCCAGATCAATGCCATGACAATGCGATACTTGGTATGCACACCGCAGGAATTGACGAGCCATGAGTGACATACTACCCCCTGCGTATCTGCCGTTTCGGCGCAGACCTGTGGTGGCCTGGTTGTGCTGTCCGCGCTTCGCAACGTGTCGAAAAGGAGACGGACGATGTTGCAGACAGGATCAGGCGGGACCTGACAAGCAGTAATGGAGGGGAGCATGACACAGGTTTTCGCGTCACGGATCATCGGCAAACTCTCCGTGCCTTGCCTTTTGCCGGGTCTTCTCTTCTTCGCGGCGTCGCTGACCCCCTCGCTCATTCCGCGCGGGCCCGAGGTGCAGGGTATTCTGGGCGGGCTGGTCACCGCACTTGGCTATCTCGCGGGCCAGATCGTCGCACTCCTGTGGCGAGCGGCGGACATGCCGCGCCTCTCGGGCCGACCCGCGGCAGTCCTGACCTGGATCACAGCAGTTGTAATCTTCGCGTTCTTCCTCTGGATCCTTGGCTCCAGCCTGACCTGGCAGAATGATCTTCGCCAGAAAATGGGGATGGAACCCGCGGACGCGCTGTATCTGACAGTCATCGTGACGACCGCATTTGCGACCTTCGCGTTTGCCTATATCATCGGTCGAGTCGTTGCGTCACTGTTCCGCTATATCCGGTCGTGGTTTTACCGTGTGATGCCGCCGCGACGAGCGAACGTCTTCGGTTTCATCTCGGTCGTGCTGATCTTGCTGGTCATCACACGCGACGGCATTTTCGACCGGGTGGTCACGGGACTCGACGAAAGCTACGAAGCCGCCCAGGCGCTGTTCGATAATGCCCCTCCGCAACCCGGCGACCCGCGGATGACAGGCAGTGCAGCATCCCTGATCGACTGGACCGCAATTGGAAAACCGGGGCGCGAATTCATCACATCGGGGCCTGATGCCGAGGCAATCTCGACCTTTAGCGGTCGCCCTGCGCTGGATCCGATCCGGGTCTATGTTGGCCGTGCCAATGGCGACACCCCACGCGAGAGGGCCGAGCTTGCGTTGGCCGAACTCCGGCGACTGGGCGCCTTCGAACGTGAGGTGCTGATCGTCGCAAGCCCAACGGGTACCGGCTGGATGGACCCCGGTTCGCAAGATCCGGTCGAATACATGCACAATGGCAATATCGCGACGGTCACCGCGCAGTATTCCTATCTCCAGTCACCGCTGGCGCTTATCCTGGAGACCAGCACCGGCCTGGAACAGGCCATGGCACTTCAGGATGTGGTGCACGGTTACTGGAAAACGCTGCCCAAAGATGCCCGCCCGCGTCTTTACGTCCATGGCCTGAGCCTCGGGGCGTGGTCGTCAATGCATGCGACCAATCTCTTCCGTATGCTGGACGATCCGATCGACGGCGCCTTCTGGGCCGGGCCGCCTTTTCCGTCGGTGTTCTGGAACTATGTCCAGAACCAGCGCACCCCCGGCAGCCCGTGGGTTCTGCCAACGATCGGGGACGGCTCGCTGATCCGCTACGCCTCGCATACAGCCGATGCCTCCGAGGCCGCAGCCGAGTGGGATCGCATGCGCATCGTCTTTCTGCAGTATTCCAGCGATCCGATCGTTTTTTACGACCCGGCTTCCCTCTGGCGGGCGCCGCCCTGGATGCAAGACCCCCCTGCTCCGGACATGTCCGAACACTTCATCTTCATGCCCATCGTGACGCAATTCCAGCTGGCTCTCGACATGGCACTCTCCTTCGGGGCACCGCCCGGGCATGGCCATGCCTACTTCGCACAGGATTACATAGGTCCCTGGGTCGAGGTCACCGCCCCCGAAGGATGGACGGCCGCCGATACCCGTAAGCTGAAGATGCATTGCGACACTGGATTTCAGTCGGGCTGCGCGAACGAAATTCAGTAAGCCGGAGTGAAGGGAGCAGACGAAGCCTTCCTCATTTAAACGGTCTCCTTCAGGGAACCTGATCCGGCCTTGTATAAGTCGCCTTGAACCCGATGTAATCATCCAGCATGCCTTGTAGCGCTGCAGGATCCGCAGGACGCAAGCCGCTCAGAATCATGCTTTTCTCTCCGTGCCCGAAGTCTCCCTGGTCGGAGGTGAGTCGGAATTGCATTCGGACTTTTCCCCTTCTGCCATCCACATCAAGGGTCGACTTCTCCAGTATCAATTGGGGGCTGGTCACATCGAACCTCTCCAGGTCCACTGACATGCTCTCATAGATCACAAGCGGACGGTCCGGGTTGATCATGACATCGTTGTCGCGCATCAGGGGCACGAGCACATGCTCGAAATTGTGGCCGGAGAATGCCACGTAGCTTTGCGTCAGATCGCTGATCAGCGAAGTCGCATTTGAAACGGCACCGCTGCGCTCAAAATTGAGATATTCCTTACCCTGCCGATCACTTATTGCAATCTTATTGGCATCGCTCTCGGGAAAGAGCAACGGAACGCCGTCAGAAACCAG
>JASFPB010000009.1:0-17923 GCA_050116235.1 Chromatiales bacterium
AGTAGGCCAGCATCGGAATATCATCGCGTCGTTCGGCAAGGGGCGGCAGGTGTAACCTGACGACATCGAGACGATAATAGAGGTCCTCCCTGAAATGGCCGCTGGTGACGGCCTCGCGCAGATCGCGATGGGTTGCGGTAATCAGGCGAATATCAACCGGGATTACGCTGGTCGATCCAAGACGCTGTACCTCGCGCTCCTGGATCACGCGCAGCAGCTTGACCTGCATGCCCGGCGTCATTTCGGCAATTTCATCGAGAAAGAGGGTCCCGCCATTGGCTGCCTCGATGAGCCCCTGGCGTGCCTCGCCAGCGCCTGTGTAGGCGCCTTTTTCGTGGCCAAAAAGCTCGTTGGCAAGCAGGTCTTCCTGCAGTGCGCCGCAGTTGATCGCCTGGAAACGGTTTTCACGCCGGGGGCTGTGATCGTGGATCTGGCGTGCCAGTAATTCCTTGCCCGTGCCGCTTTCGCCGGTGATGAGAACATTTGTGTCGGCCGATGCGATCTGGTCGGCCATTTCGAGCAGGCGTCGCATGGCTGCGTCCTGCGTGATGATCGATAGCCCGGGGCCACGATCGGTGAGCTGGTTCCTGAGTTGCCGGTTCTCCCGTTTCAGTTGCACCATCTCGAGGGCTTTCGCCATGACTTCCCTGACCTCGTCGAGCCGGATGGGCTTGGCGATAAAGTGAAAGGCGCCCGCTTTCATTGCCTCGATCGCGGACTCGAGCGTGGCGTAACCGGTGATCAGAATCACCGCAAGATCGGGATCAATTTCACGGGCCCGTTGCAAAATGGCCATGCCATCGACCTTTTCCATGCGCAGATCAGTCAGTACCAGGTCGAACTGCCGGCTTTCCAGTGCCTCGAGTGCACTGACGCCGCTGGAACGTGTGGTTACGTCGTAGCCTTGCTTGCGGCAGACATGCGCAAGATTCTGAACGGCCGGGGCTTCATCATCAACGATCAGAACGCGTGGCCCTGTCTCTGCGAGGTCATGCATCGCGCCCGCCTCCGGCTGGCAGCAGGATAATCACGCTTGTCCCCTTGCCCTGAATCGATTCGATTGCGAGGCAGCCATCATGCTCGCGCACGATTTCCTGCACGATGAAAAGTCCCAGGCCGGTGCCATGGCCGGGTTCGTTCGTCGTGTAGAAGGGGTCGAACACTTTCGAGAGGGCTTCAGGTGCGATGCCGGGGCCACGATCCGACACCCGTATCTCGACGAGGGAACCCTCTCTGCGTGCAAGGCACTTGATGTCTCCGGCCACCTCGGCATCCTCCGGAATCTCTGTCCCTGCGGCGTTTCGTACCCTGGCCGCGATGCGAATGGCTGTCTCTCCATCTGACGCATTCATGGCATTTTGCAGGAGGTTGATGAAGAGCTGCAGCATGCGTTGCTTGTCGGCTGTAATCTCAAGACCGGCTGGGACGTCGACATCCAGTATCACACCCTGCCGCAAAAGCGACTTGCCGAGAATCGTCCGGGTTTCCCCGATGATGCTGGCAAGCTTGTATGTCTCCTTGCTGAAGACGCGCTTGCTCCCGAAATCGAGCAGAGTGCGGACGATCCTCCGGCCACGTTCGGTTTCGCTGTCGATCTGGTCCAGCCACTTTCTCAGTGTGCGCGGTTCCGCCTCGTCGAGTTCTTCCATGAGCAGCTGGCAGGATGAAGCGATGTTGGAGAGGGGGTTGTTGAGTTCGTGGGCGACACCGGCCGAAAGGATACCGAGCGATGCAAGCTTGTCTGACTGAAGCATGCGCTTGCGGCGAATCTCGAGTTCCCTGAGCATGCGATTGAAGGCGTCCGTGAGCGTGATGAATTCCCGTTCCCGAGAGGGTGGTTCGAGGTGATCGAATCGTCCGTCCGCGATCGGGGCCATGCTGGCCTCCATGGCGCGCAGGGGTCTGACGGCCACACGCCTGAGTCGCCGGCCGACGACGAGAATTGCTGCCCCGATCAACAGCAGCGAGATGAGAAAAAACCAGCGCGACTGTTTCACAGCCTCCTCGAGGGCCTGGCGCTGCTTGTTTGCGACAGACTCTGCCGTTGCAGTGATTTTCTGTCCGCTTTTTCCGATCTCCTCCTGGAGCTGCCGGCGTTCGGGCAATGCAGCGCTTGCCCACTCCTGCATACTGTCGCGATAACGCGTTATATCCAGGGAGAGTGC
Organism: Chromatiales bacterium; assembly: GCA_050116235.1. GTDB lineage: Bacteria > Pseudomonadota > Gammaproteobacteria > Chromatiales > Chromatiaceae > Sva-25. The sequence continues at coordinate 2,166 of JASFPB010000009.1, forward strand.
TTCCGGAGTGAGGGGCTTGATCAGAGGACCGAGTATCGCAGCATGCTGCCCGAGTATGCCAAGCAGGGTTTTCGACTGCACATTGGCCCTGGAGAGGGCATCGGGGTCGACATAGAGAAAGAGGTTTTTCTCCTCGCGGCGCATTTCCAGTACAGCATCCTTGAAGCTGGTCACAATGCTGCTTTCAGAAATCCGGCTTTCCAGGAAAAGCAGATCCAGGAAGGCGATGGTGCCGAGGATGAAGGTGGCAAAGACCAGGATTGCATAGGCAGTCGTGATCTTTCCCCGAAGACTGTGAAAGTCGATAGGCAGAGGCATAACAAAGTGCAATAGCGCGTTACATTATGCAACAAGTCTATCAGTTTTCTGCCTCGCCCTTTGCGGGATGCATCTGCGTCATCGTGACGTAAAAAATTGTTGCGGATTGCAACGCCTGCTTTTCCGTCATTCCAAGTACATCTACTGAAAAACAACAGGTTACTGTATTTCCAGTGTTGGCACGAAGGTTGCTCATTTGAGTAACAGCTTCCTCTAATATTCGGATATAATTGACAATGAAACGATTGAGCAAAGACATCAAGCGCATGCTTGCAGCGTTGGGCCATCAGCATGCAGGCGACTACCTCTCTCCGCGTCAGAAAGCTGGGGTCGTAGGCTATGCAGAACGTGACTCAGTGGTAACGGCCCCTGCTTCGAGGGTGATTCCGGTGCCGGCGGTGAAACGCGTTGCCCTGCTGACAGATGGCAGGGGAGAGGGGGCGCCTCTCGACTATGTCATAGAGACCTGCTCTCGCCAGAATGCAAGCGTCGACCTGTTGGTCCATGGCGTCCTTGATACCGGTCATCTTGACGGCCTCAAGAGACGACTTGCGAATGCCGGGATCAGTCACAGAAGTTTCATGCTTGATCTGGACGCGGTTGCCGGAATCAGTGATTACCTCAGGAAGCACTCATCGCTGCTCTTTCTGGTTGCCATGCCGCATGACCCTCTTGCCAGGCGTCTTGCAGAGGAGCTCGTTCCTGCACGCGTGGTTCGCATGCCGGTTCCGCTTGTGATGATCGAGGACCAGCCCGGCAGACAGCGGGTACCAAGATCAGCCTGATAAAAAAGTTGCAACGAAAGAGGGCGCATCCTTAGCGGGGGAGCCGCCTGTCCACGATAGAATCAACATGAACACACTCGCCGACGAAGAACAGACAGTAACAAGCAAGCGTTTCCTGAACCGCAAGCAGGTCATCGCTGCAGTGATTTTCAGCTTGCTGGCAATCTATCTCGCCAGTATTGTTCCGACTGTCGAGATTGCCTGGGTCAGTGCCATTCTGGTCCTGACGATCTACCTATTTGCTTTCGAAGTCGTCGGTGTCGATGTCGCAGCAGCCACCATCATGGTATTGCTGGGGCTGACCTCCCTGCTCGCCCCCTTCATGGGACTGGAGCAGGGGCTCGTGGATAACACCCATCTTTTCGACGGTTTTGCCTCCAATGCGGTCATCTCCATTATTGCCGTGATGATCATCGGTGCCGGTCTCGATAAAACCGGCATCATGAGCCGGGTCGCCTCCTTCATTCTCAAAATCGGGGGGACGACTGAATCCCGGATCATTCCGATCATTTCTGCAACCGTGGGGTTCATCTCCTCCTTTATGCAAAATGTCGGTGCTGCGGCCCTCTTCCTGCCGGTGGTATCGCGGATCTCGGCTCGTTCCGGTTTGCCCATGTCCCGTCTTCTGATGCCGATGGGCTTTACTGCCATACTCGGCGGCACCATGACCATGGTCGGCTCCAGCCCCCTGATCCTTCTCAACGACCTGATCCTGACGTCCAACAAGGCGCTGCCGGCTGATCAGCAGATGGAAACCTGGGGCCTCTTTTCCGTGACGCCGATCGGCGTCGCGCTCATTGTGACCGGTATCGCCTATTTCGTGCTGGCCGGCCGCTACGTGCTGCCCAAGACCAAGAGTGAAAGCAGCACGATCGGTACCGACCCAATGGCCTACTTTCACGATGTCTACGGCGTCAATTACGCAATCAATGAAGTCGTTGTCACCGACGACAGCGAACTCGCCGGCAAGAATCTCGATGATGTCGAGACTACGTACCGCATTCGCGTCATTGCCACCAAGCGACCCGGCGAGGAGACCCGTGTCGGGCCCGGAACCATTGCGCGTGATGTCGAGTTCGCACCCGGGATGGTGCTTGGTGTCGTGGCCGATCCGAACGATCTCGACCATTTTGTCGAAAAATACGATCTCAGGATCCGCGACCAGCTGCGTACCTTCACCGAGTCACTCTCACCGGCCAAGTCGGGTATCGCAGAGGTGGTCATACCCCCCGGCTCGAAACTCATCGGCAAGAGTGCGCGTGATGTCTGGATGCGCAAGACTTACGGTCTTGCGATGATCGGCCTGCATCGGAATGGCGAAACCCTGCGCGAAGGGGAGGACATCCGCAACATGCCCTTCCAGGCGGGTGATACGCTCGTGGTCCACACGGCATGGAACGCGCTGGAGCGTATCGAGAAGGACAGGGACTTCGTCGTTGTCACCACTGAGTACCCGCGCGAGGAGCAGCTGCGTCCCAACAAGATCCTGCCGGCCGCACTCTTTTTTGGCATTGCACTCTTCATGGTGCTCTTCACGGATATCAGGCTCTCCGTTGCTCTGCTGACAGGCGCCATGGGTATGGTCCTGACGGGTGTTTTGAAGATCGAGGAAGCCTATGAATCCGTGAGCTGGAAGACGGTTTTTCTGCTTGCCTCCCTGATTCCTCTCGGGCTTGCTGTCGAGACCACCGGTACAGCCAAATGGATTGCCGAGCAGGTTCTCTCTGTCGTGGGCGACATGCCCGTCTGGGTCATTCAGGCATCCATCGCTGTCCTGGCCACCTTCTTCACGCTCGTGATGTCGAACGTGGGTGCGACGGTGCTGCTGGTTCCGCTTGCGGTCAATATCGCGATTGGCGCAGGCGCCAACCCGGCGGTTTTTGCGCTGACCGTGGCAATCGCCACTTCCAACTCCTTCCTGATCCCCACGCACCAGGTCAATGCGCTCATCATGGGACCAGGGGGATACCGTGTTGCGGATTTCATGCGCGCCGGTGGCATCATGACCATTCTTTTCCTGGTCGTCACTATCGTTATGATGAACCTGGTGTTCTGATCATCCCGCCGTTTGGGGCAGCGATTCATGACACCTTTCATCCCTGTTTCGTGCCCGGCCTGTTGCCGGGCATGTTCTTTTCCGGAACCGGGATTTACTCCCTGACCACCGCACGCTTCTCCTGCATGCCGGGAGCTCATCCTGAAAATCAGCAAATGCTGATTGATGCGCCGCACATTGCGTGAATTGATGTCAGCCTATAAAGTCAGATAGAACAAAAGGTTGCGAAGACAACTGTCATATCACCATCCCGGGAGGGAAAACACCATGGAGCAACCCAAGGTTGTGCAGGAGGACGCGAAAAAAGTTCGCGAAATCGAACCCCTTTTCCACCCTTGCAACAGGCTCGAGACGACAGCGCCGCTGCGCTGGCTCAGGCTCGGTTGGCAGGATCTGAAGCGCGCCCCGAGACTCAGCATCACCTATGGCCTCGTTGTAACACTGCTCTGCTTTCTGCTGACCTGGCTGGCGTGGGGCGAGGGCAACAGCATGGCGCTCTTTACAATTGGAATCGGCATCATTCTGCTAGGCCCGGCGCTGGCGTTCGGGCCCTACTCAATCAGCCGCCAGCTGGAGAAAGGCCTTGTGCCCCAGTTTGGTTACTGCATCAGGGAGAGCGGCGGGCAGATGCGCAATGAGCTGCTGTTTGCCCTGATCCTGCTGGTCATCTTTCTGGTCTGGGCGCGTGCTGCTTCGATGGTGCATGTTTTCTTCCCGATCAGCGGCGACACCGGGCTCATGGAGTGGGTGCAATTCCTTGGTGTCGGAACGGCAGTCGGCGCCCTCTTTGCGGGGCTGGTATTCGTTGCCAGCGCTTTTTCTCTGCCGATGATGCTTGACCGCAATAGCGATGCCATCACGAGCGCGCTCACCAGTGTCAACGCGGTGCGCAAGAATCTCCCGGCCATGGTGGTCTGGTCTGCGCTGATCGTCGGCCTCGTCCTCGTGGGTTTCGCAACGGCCTTCATCGGCCTCGCGATCATCCTGCCATGGATCGGTCACGCGACCTGGCATGCCTACAAGGAGACTATTGCCCCGGCCCGGAAAATCAAGGTATACGACTGATTCCCTGCAGGGCGACGACGTTGTAACGGCAGTCAGCGGTCTGTCGGCGAACGTTGCTCGTCCTCTCGCTCGAACTCGCCCTCGATGACATCGACTTGCCTGTGCGAGCCTGCCTGCTCGCGCACGATGGTGACATCAGCTGCTGTCATGGTGCCGCTGTGCTTGAGGAATTCCACGACCAGGAAGCGTCGCAACGGGGGAATAAGCAGCAGGAAACCAAGCGCATCGGTGATGAAACCAGGCAGCAGGAGCAGGATCCCCATGAGTGCGAGCAGTGCGCCTTCGAGCATTTCGATGGCCGGCGCCTCGCCCCGCTCCATCTGCTGGCGAATGCGGAAAAGGATGCCCATGCCCTGTTTGCGCACGAGCCAGCCTCCGATGACGGCGGTCAAGACGACGAGCCAGATGGTAGTAAAGGCCCCGATCCGGTCACCCACTTCGATGATGACGTAGAGTTCCGTCAACGGGATGAACACAAAAATAATCAGAAAAATCAGTAGGAAAGGCATGAGATGGGTGGTCCTGAGAGACTATGGTGTTCGAAATATATTCAGGACATTATATGGTGATGCCCTTCTCGTCGTTCAACCTGTGTCGATGCCGGATGCAATTTCGCACCACTGACAGGGTCTACTGAATAATGAAACTGCTCATTTACTGTACTTGCCCGGACCGCATCACAGCCGGGAAGCTGGCCACAGAACTTGTGGAAGGCGGCCTGGCCGCCTGTGTGAACATTCTGCCCGGTGTTGAGTCTCTCTATCGCTGGCAGGGCAAGATCGAACGTGACAGCGAAATTCTGTTGCTGATCAAGAGCGATGCTGCCCATTTCGATGCTTTAGAGGATACAATCAGCAGATTGCATCCGTACGAAGTACCCGAAATACTGGCTGTCCCGGTTGAAGCGGGACATCAACCCTATCTGGAGTGGATTGACCAATGTCTGGAAGATTCCTGACTTTCCTGATTCTGCTGTTCGCAGCACCCTCGCTGTCTGCATTCGAGGATGACTTCCTCATGCCGGACGAGGCCTTCAAACCAACTGTGACGGCTGACGGCAATACCATCACGGCTTCCTGGAAGATCGCCGAGGGCTACTACCTCTACAAGGAGAAGTTCGGCTTCGAGAGCCAGACCCCAGGCGTTAGCCTTGGCGAACCGGAATTTCCTCCCGCTGAAATGCACCATGGCATCAAGCCGAACGGCGAGGAGGGGGATGTCGAGGTTTACTTCGAGGAAGTCGCAGTACAGATTCCTGTAACGAGCGGATCCGGTGTCGCCGATATCCGCGTGCGTTACCAGGGATGCGCCGAGAAAGGACTCTGCTACCCGCCCCAGAAGAAAAACTACAGTCTCGAGCTGGCCTCCGCCCCGGCTGCAGCTGAGGCGATGTCCGGGTCGCCGGACCTGGGTGGTGCAAAAACCGGCGGGCTCCAGAGTCTCTCTGGCGACCTCGGTTTCGGCTTCCAGGATGACATTTTGCCGGCAGACCAGGCGATGCAGTTTGAGGCCGTCGTTCTCGACGGGCGCAAGCTGCAGGCGATCTGGAGCGTTGCCGACGATGTCTACATGTACGCCGACAAGATCACGCTTGCGCTCGAGGGCGATGCCATGCTCGGCGAATACAGCCTGCCCGAGCCTGAGATCAAGTGGGGACTGAAACCCGACGGCACGGAGGGCAACATCCCTGTCTATCACGGTACGGTGCGCCTGGAGGTACCGCTCAAGCGCCCCGTTGCCGATGAAACCGCTGTGACGCTGCGCGCCGGTTATCAGGGGTGTGCCGAGCAGGGGGTCTGCTACCCGCCGCAAAAAAAGGTGATCGAGCTGGTTCTTCCTGCCGTGGCCACGGCCGATGCCGCCGAACCCGTGACACAGGAAGAGATGCTGGCCGGAGTGGAGGGCGGGACTCCGGACGGAACTGAGCAGATCGCGGCCACCGAAGATGACTCGCTTTTCAAGAACAAGGGCTTCTGGGCTATCGTCGCTGCTTTCTTCCTGATTGGTGTCGGCCTTTCCCTGACACCATGCGTCTTCCCGATGATCCCGATTCTTTCCGGTATCATCACCGGGCAGGGCAAGGACCTGACACCGGCAAAGGGATTTGTGCTGTCGCTGGTCTATGTCCTGGCAATGGCCGTGACCTACACGGTTGCGGGTGTCTTCGCGGCGCTCTCGGGCGAGAATCTGCAGGTTGCCTTGCAAAATCCCTGGGTCCTGACGGCCTTTGCGTTGCTTTTCGTGGCCCTCGCCATGTCGATGTTCGGCTTCTACGAACTTCAGCTTCCCGCCAGCGTGCAGAGCAAGCTCAACGACATCAGCAACAAGCAGAAACAGGGCAGCCTGATCGGTGTTGCCATCATGGGTTTCCTCTCGGCGCTGATCGTCGGTCCCTGCGTAGCGCCGCCGCTTGCTGCGGCGCTGGCCTACATCGGGACGACCGGTGACGCCGTGCTCGGCGCCTCGGCACTGTTCGTCATGTCGCTCGGCATGGGCATGCCACTGCTGCTCATCGGGGTATCGGCAGGCAAGCTGTTGCCACGTGCCGGTGGCTGGATGGAAACCGTCAAGGCGGTCTTCGGTGTTGTCATGCTCGCCGTTGCCGTAACCATGCTCGAGCGGCTGGTGCCAACCTATCTGCCGGGCTTCCTCACCATGCTGATGTGGGCGCTGCTGTTGATCATACCGGCGATCTACATGGGGGCGCTGGAGCCGCTCCCCGAGGGTGCCTCGGGCTGGCGCAAGCTCTGGAAGGGCCTCGGGGTCGCCTTCCTCGTCTACGGCGGCGTGCTGTTGATCGGCGCAGGCGCAGGGAACGACGACCCGCTGTCGCCGCTTGAAGGCATTGGTGTTCCGGCTGCCGGGACGCAGGCTGGGGCAAGGAACGAGTTCGCCAAGGTCAAGACTGTTGAGCAGCTGGATGCCGAGATGGCGAAAGCCCGGGAAGCATCGCAAAAGGTCCTGCTCGACTTCTACGCTGACTGGTGCGTCTACTGCAAGACCATGGAGAAGAAGGTTTTTCCACATCCGGATGTTCTGTCCCGTACAGCCGATATGGCGCTCATCAAGGCCGATGTCACCTCGGACGACGCGTTGCTCAAACACTTCAACCTGGTTGCACCACCGACCGTCATCCTCTTCGATGAGAATGGCATCGAGCGGGACCGGATCATTGGCGATGTGACAGTCGAGCAGCTCGTTGACGGCCTCGACAAGGCTTTCTGATCATGCGTTATATCGTCTTTTCGATTTTCCTGGCGATCATCGCTGCGATTGTTGGTGCAACGATCGCGATCCAGCAGCATCCAGAGCGCTTCAGCAACATGTTCGACAAAAAGAACGAGGTGCTCAAGCGGGTCCCCGCCTTCGCGATGATCGATCTCGAGGGTGCTGAGCGCACGAGCAGCGAGTGGAAGAACAGTGTCATGGTGCTCAACTTCTGGGCGCCATGGTGTCCGCCATGCGCTGAGGAAACTCCCGGTTTTGTCGAGCTGCATGAGCAGTACTATGACAAGGGAGTGCGCTTTGTCGGCATCGCAATTGATGATCCGGACACCGTACAGGATTTTCTCGACACCTACGGGGTCGAATATCCCGTCCTGTTGGGTGACATGAAAGCTATCAATTTTTCCAGGGAGCTCGGCAATCGCATGGGGGCACTCCCCTATACGGTTGTTGCCGACCGCGAAGGAAACATACAGCAACGCTACAACGGTGGTGTTGCCAAAGAGGACCTCGAAGCGGTACTCAAGAAGCTGGTACCCAATGGCTGACAAGAAACTGCTTGTCCTCGTCGACGGCTCCTCCTACCTCTTCCGCGCCTTTCATGCACTCCCCCCGCTGACCAACTCCTCCGGCCAGCCGACAGGGGCCGTAGTCGGTGTCATCAACATGCTGCGCAAGCTCATGGCCGACCATGAGCCTGACTATGTCGGCGTGGTCTTCGACGCCCCGGGCAAGACATTCCGCGACGAGATCTACACTGAGTACAAGGCGCACAGGCCACCCATGCCGGATGATCTGCGTGCCCAGATAGAACCTTTGCACGCAATCATCCGGGCCATGGGGTTGCCAGTGGTGATCGAGCCGAATGTCGAGGCTGACGATGTCATCGGCACCCTGGCCGTCGAGGCGAAAAAGGCGGGTCTCGATACGCTGATCTCGACGAGTGACAAGGATCTCGCACAGCTGGTCAACGACAGGATCACGCTTGTGAACACCATGAGCGACACCGTCACCGACTCGGATGGAGTCGTGGAGAAGTTCGGAGTGCGCGCCGACCAGATCATCGACTACCTGGCGCTCGTTGGTGATACCTCCGACAATATTCCGGGTGTCCAGAAATGCGGACCCAAGACAGCAGCCAAATGGCTTGCCGCGTATGACAACATCGACAATCTCGTCAAGCATGCGGACGAGATCAAGGGCAAGATCGGCGAATACCTGCGCGAGGCGATCGAAAGCGGTCAGCTTGAGTTGTCGCGTGATCTCACGCGTATCCGCACTGATCTGAAGTTGAACGAAAAACCGCGCGAACTCGTCCAGGGCGAGCCTGATATCGGGTCACTGCGTGACTGGTACACAAAGCTCGAGGCCAGCCGTTTGCTTGCGACACTGCAGGAGTCCGATCCCGTCGAGGCCGCGGCCCCGGCATCTGCGAACGGCGACTACGAAACGGTCCTGGATCGCGATCGTCTCGATGCCTGGGTCGGAAAGCTCGAGCAGGCGAAGCTCGTCACGTTCGATACCGAGACCACGAGCCTTGACTACATGCAGGCAGAGCTCGTCGGACTCTCCTTTTCGGTGGAGGAGGGCGAGGCCTGTTACATCCCTGTCGGGCATAGCGGCCCGGATACGCCTGCGCAGCTGGATCGTGATGAGGTGCTCGCCTCACTGAAGCCGCTACTCGAGGACCCGGACAAGTCGAAGCTCGGCCAGCATCTCAAGTACGACATGAACGTACTGGCTAACTATGACATCCATGTCGAGGGCGTCGTATTCGATACCATGCTCGAATCCTATGTCTATAACTCGGTTGCGACGCGGCATGACATGGATTCACTGGCGAGGACCTACCTCGATTACACCACCATCAAGTTCGAGGAGGTTGCCGGCAAGGGAGCAAAGCAGCTGACGTTCGACCAGGTTCCGCTGGAACAGGCTGCGCCCTATGCCGCCGAGGATGCGGACATCACCCTGCGTTTGCATGATCACCTTTGGCCATTGCTGAAAAAACAGAAAGGACCGGCGAGCGTTTTCACCGATATCGAGATGCCTCTCGTTCCTGTCCTCTCGCGTATCGAGCGTACCGGTGTCCGAATCGACAGCAAAATGCTCGCCAGGCAAAGCAAGCGGATGGCCGAGCGTTTGGTCGAACTCGAGGAGCAGGCCTGCGAGATTGCCGGGCGTCCATTCAACATGGCGTCCCCCAAGCAGATTGGCCAGATTTTCTTCGAGGAGCTGAATCTGCCGGTCATTGCCAAGACGCCGAAAGGGGCGCCGTCCACGGCCGAGAGTGTTTTGCAGGAGCTGGCAGACCAGGGCCACGAACTGCCGTCCCTGATCCTGCAGCATCGAGGCCTGGCAAAATTGCGTTCGACCTACACCGACAAGCTGCCGACCATGATCAATCCTGATACGGGACGCGTACATACCTCCTATCACCAGGCCGTTGCTGCGACCGGTCGCCTGAGCTCGAGTGATCCGAACCTGCAGAATATTCCAGTCCGCACGGACGAGGGCCGCCTGATCCGGCAGGCCTTCATCCCTCGCGAGGGCGCGATCATGGTGGCAGCCGACTATTCGCAGATCGAGCTGCGCATCATGTCGCACCTGTCGGGTGACAAGGCGCTGCTCAAGGCTTTCGCGGAGGGTCAGGATATTCATCGTGCGACAGCGGCCGAGGTCTTCGGCGTTACCCCGGAGGCTGTTACCAGTGACCAGCGCCGCTCGGCCAAGGCGATCAACTTCGGGTTGATCTACGGCATGTCTGCGTTCGGGCTTGCGAAACAGCTCGGTGTCGAACGCAGCACGGCCCAGGAGTATATCGACCTCTACTTCGATCGTTATCCCGGTGTTCGCTCCTTCATGGATAACATTCGCGAACAGGCTCACGAGGCGGGCTATGTCGAGACTGTCTTCGGACGCCGCCTCTACTTGCCGGAGATCAATTCACGCAATGGCCAGCGGCGCGCTGCGGCCGAACGCACGGCGATCAATGCACCCATGCAGGGTACGGCTGCCGATATCATCAAGCGCGTCATGATAGAGGTTGATCGCTGGATCCGGAAGAAAAAACCCGCGGTCACAATGATCATGCAGGTCCATGACGAGCTCGTCTTCGAGGTCGATGAAGATGTCGTCGACGATATTGTTCCGGAGATCCTCTCGATGATGGAGGGGGCGGCCGAATTGTCCGTCCCGCTCGTTGTCGATGCCGGTCGTGGTGCCAACTGGGACGAGGCTCACTGAAGAGTGATGCCTCCCGCAAACAAATTCGCACAGATGATGAGGCTGTCCCGCGCCGGCTTTCTGCTGCTGCTGGCTCTGCTCATCGTCGGCTGCCAGTCGGCCACGCTCAAGTCGGCCGGGCGCGGTGTCAATGCCTATCCTGCGATGTGGCTTGCCGAGGATCACGACAGCAAGGTCTACCTCTTCGGCTCTATCCATGTCCTGCCCGAAGGCGTCCGCTGGTATACCCCGCTCGTCGCCAGTGCCTTCGAGAATGCAGAGGAACTCGTTATCGAGAGCAAGGCAACTGACTCTTCCGGTAACGCGGCGATGTCGGAATACATCCAGGCAAGAGCCCTGCTGCCGGAAGGACAGACCCTCGAAGAGCTGCTTCCCCCGGCGGATTATGCCCGCCTGCAGGAGCTGGCGGGAATTCTCGAACTCGACGAGTATGCTGTCATGCGAATGCAGCCCTGGCTGTTGCGTATCGTCTTGACCAACGAAATCTTCGAGCGCTCCGGGATGCAGCGGACCCTCGGGGTCGACAACCTTTTCGAGGAGACCGCGCTGAGAAATGATATGAAAATCTCGGCACTCGAGACACCGCGCGAGGCGATGACGACGCTGGCGGAGTATCCTCTGGAGGTACAGCTCAGGCAGTTGTCGGAATCGCTTGGCAAGACAGCGGGCGATGACGAGAAGGATGAATTCAGCGGGCTGCTTGCTTCCTGGGCCATGGGAGACATCGACCGCAATGCGCAGCTCATCGCAGCTGGTATGTCATCCCTCACCTACCGCAATGTGGTTGTCAACCGAAACCGGAAATGGCTTCCGCGACTCGAGGGCTACCTCTCCAAGCCGCAGCAGACAATGGTTGTCGTCGGCAATGCGCATCTCGTTGGCAAGAGCAATCTCATCGATATGCTCAAGCGCCGTGGCCACAAGGTCAGCCGGGTCCAGTAAAGGCCCCGGTCCGGCAGCGTCCTGTACCTTCGGAGTGTCCGGGTTTTTGCGGGATAAAGGCGGAATGCCCTGATATAATCGCGCTTTTCGTCGTTTAACCGGTTCCAATGAGACTGATCCGTGGTCTCCACAACCTGAAAGCGAGCCACCATGGCTGTGTTGCCACTATCGGGAATTTTGATGGCGTTCACCTCGGCCACCAGGCGGTATTTCGCCAGTTGCGTCACGAGGCTGACAGCCACGGGTTACCGCTGACGGTGATCATTTTCGAACCCCAGCCGATGGAGTACTTCAGGCCGGACGAGGCACCTGCGCGCCTGACGACGCTGCGTGAGAAAATCCGCATGTTCACGGAGCTGGGTATCGACAATGTGCTGATTCTGCATTTCAGCAAGCGGCTGGCAGCCATGGGAGCCGAGACGTTCATCGACGAGATTCTTGTTCGCGGACTCGGAGTCCGGCACCTCTTTGTCGGAGATGATTTCCGTTTCGGGCGAGCACGCAGTGGTGATGTCCGCATGCTCCACGAGGCAGGCGAAGCCCATGGTTTCACTGTCGACAACATGGATACCCTGACGCATCGTGACGAGCGCATCAGCTCGACCCGAATTCGACGTCACCTGATTGACGGAGATATTGCGGAAGCCAATGCCTGTCTCGGACGCAGCTACGCCATCTGTGGCCGTGTTGCGCATGGCGACAAGCGAGGTCGGACCATCGGCTTTCCGACACTCAACGTGGTGCTGCGCCGCAAGAGCAGCCCTTTGCGTGGCGTGTATGCAGTACGTGTCGCCGGTCTCGAAGAGGTGTTGCTGCCAGGCGTGGCCAATATCGGTATACGCCCGACTGTCGTGGGTGATGAGCGTTTCCTGCTGGAGGTGCATCTGTTCGATTTCGACCGCGAGGTCTACGGAGAGCTTGTCGAGGTGGAGTTTGTTGACCGGATCCGCGACGAAATGAAATTTGAATCTTTTGACGCCCTGCGCCGGCAAATCCAGGAGGATGCCGGCAAGGCTCGCAAGCTGCTCGGCGTCGATCTGGAAGAGTGACCGTGAGTAACTACAAAGATACCCTCAACCTGCCGAAGACAGATTTCCCCATGAAGGGCAATCTTCCGCAACGTGAGCCGACGATGCTGCATCGCTGGAACGAGCAGGATCTTTACCGCCGCATTCGGGAGATCTCTTCAGGTCGTCCGAAGTTCGTGCTGCACGATGGTCCACCCTATGCGAACGGCGAAATCCACATCGGCCATGCGGTCAACAAGGTGCTCAAGGACATCATTGTCAAGAGTCGTACACTCGATGGCTATGATGCGCCCTATGTGCCGGGCTGGGACTGCCATGGTCTGCCGATCGAGCTGCAGGTTGAAAAAAAGGTCGGCAAGCCGGGACAGAAGGTATCTGCGGCCGAATTTCGCAAGGCGTGCCGTACCTACGCGGCAAAGCAGGTGGATAACCAGCGCGAGGATTTCAGGCGACTTGGTGTTATCGGTGACTGGGACGCCCCCTACCTGACAAAGGATTACGGCTTCGAAGCCAATATCATCCGTTCGCTCGGAAAGATCTTCGCCAATGGCCATATCCACGAGGGTTACAAGCCGGTCCACTGGTGCACCGACTGCGGCTCGGCACTGGCCGAGGCAGAAGTCGAGTACAGGGACAAGGAATCTTTCGCGATCGATGTGCGCTTCCGCGTGCTCGACGAGGAGGCCTTCTTCGAACGCTGTCACTCGGTTCCGGGCCATCATGGCGAAGGCCCCATGTCGGTCGTGATCTGGACGACGACGCCCTGGACATTGCCGGCCAACCAGGCCGTGGCCCTCAATCCCATGCTCGAATATGCCATCGTCCAGTGCGAGGGCAGTACCGGCAGTGAACGCCTGGTTGTCGCCGAGGGCCTGCTCAAGGAGACCATGGGGCGGTGGGGCTGTGATGATTACCACGTTCTGGCCTACGGGAAGGGGGGGGCGTTCGAGGGGCTCATGCTCCAGCATCCTTTCTATGACCGCCAGGTGCCTCTCATCGTCGGGGAGCACGTCACGCTGGATGCAGGTACAGGCGCCGTGCACACGGCACCGGGCCACGGTCTCGAAGACTTCTTCGTCGGCCAGAAATACGACTTGCCCGTCGATAACCCCGTGACCGGGAACGGGCTCTTCGTCGAGGGCACCGGGCTCTTCGCCGGACAGCATGTACTCAAGGCCAATGAGCAAGTGATCGAAGTCCTGCGTGAGCGCGGTGCGCTGCTGCTTTCCTCGCGCATGACCCACAGTTATCCGCATTGCTGGCGCCACAAGACGCCGATTATCTTCCGCGCAACCCCCCAGTGGTTTATCAGCATGGAACAGAACGGCCTTCGCGATGCCGCGCTGCGGGAAATCGACAAGGTCGACTGGTTGCCCGACTGGGGCAAGGCACGTATCCAGGGGATGGTCGAGGGGCGTCCTGACTGGTGTGTTTCGCGCCAGCGCACCTGGGGAGCGCCGATCGCGCTCTTCATCCACAAGGAGACCGGCGAACCACACCCCGAGACGATCCAGCTGATCGAACAGGTCGCCAGCCGCGTCGAGCAGGAGGGCATCGAGGCCTGGTTTGCACTTGATCCGGCGGAGTTGCTGGGCAGCGACGCAGAGTTCTACGACAAGGTGCCGGATACGCTCGATGTCTGGTTCGATTCAGGCGTCACCCACGCCTGCGTGCTCGAAACCCGCGAAGGATTACAAAGTCCTGCCGATCTCTACCTCGAGGGTTCGGACCAGCACCGCGGCTGGTTCCAGTCTTCGCTCCTGACCTCGACGGCCATGTATGGTCATGCACCCTATCGCCAGGTTCTGACCCATGGTTTCACGGTCGATGCCGAGGGGCGCAAGATGTCGAAGTCGATCGGAAATGTCATGAAACCACAGCAGGTCATGAAGACACTCGGTGCCGACATCATCCGCCTCTGGGTTGCAGCGACCGATTACCGTGCAGAGATGAGCGTTTCCGACGAGATCCTCAAGCGCACGGCAGACGCCTATCGCCGTATTCGCAATACGGCGCGCTACCTCCTTTCCAATCTCAATGATTTCGATCCGGCCGTGAACCTCGTTGCGCCCTCCGGCATGCTGTCTCTCGACCGCTGGGCCGTCGATCGTGCCGCGAAACTGCAGCAAGAGATTGCTGAAGCCTACACGGAGTACGAGTTCCACCTCATTTACCAGAAGATCCACAACTTCTGCGTGACCGACATGGGCGGTTTCTACCTCGATGTCACCAAGGATCGCCAGTACACCTGCCAGGCCGACAGTGTCGCACGTCGTTCGAGCCAGACCGCGATGTACCATATCGCTGAAGCACTGGTACGCTGGCTTGCGCCAATACTGAGCTTCACAGCCGACGAAATCTGGCAGCATATGCCGGGCGAGCGCAACGACTCTGTCTTTCTCGAGACCTGGTACGATAAACTCTTCCGGCTCGATGAAACCGATGCCATCTCTGAAGAGCAGTGGGCAGAGATCATCAGGGCGCGCTCTGCAGTTTCCAAAGAGCTCGAGATCCTCCGCAAGAACGGCGATATCGGTTCGGGACTGAACGCCGAAGTGACACTGATCTGCGAGGGTGGACTCAAATCTGCACTCGATGCGCTCGGTGAGGAGTTGCGTTTCGCACTCATTACCTCTGCCGCGATCGTGAAGTCGGAAGACGATGCCGACGCCACGCAGACAGAGCTTGCGGGTCTCAAGGTCAGGGTGTTGCCTTCGGAACATGCCAAGTGCGACCGTTGCTGGCACCAGCGCGAGGATGTCGGCAGCAATCCCGGGCACCCCGATCTCTGTGGCCGCTGCATTACCAACATCGAAGGCGAGGGCGAGGTCAGGCATTACGTCTGACGGATCTTACTCAGGAAATGATGCGCTATCTCTGGCTCTCGCTGGCCATTATCCTTCTGGACCAGGTCACCAAGCTCTGGATCGACAGCAGCTTCACGCTGCATGAACGCGTACCGGTCATTCCCGGTTTTTTCGATCTCATGCTGGCGTATAACGAGGGGGCGGCTTTCAGTTTTCTGGCCGACCAGGACGGTTGGCAGCGCTGGTTCTTCACGGGACTCACGCTCGTCATCTCGATTGTGCTGTT
>JASFPB010000010.1:0-16383 GCA_050116235.1 Chromatiales bacterium
TACGGGGTCATGCCCCAATGAACTGTTCAGGGTTATCAGAGGCGGGGAGAGGGGACTGGCATCGCGAACAGTCTCGAACGACTCATGACACATACAGCCTTATTCCTCTCCCCTACCTGCTTTCAGTTTCCTTCCTCAGCAGGCTGATGCAAGCATAGGATGACGCCTGACCACGTAGGAGCCCGCACCGCGGGCGAATGATCTCCGACACCTTTTCGGATCTTATGTCATCACGAGGAGGCTACAGGCCGACGTGGTGATCTCGTACGATGAGATTGCCACAGTCGCTACGCTCCTTCGCAACGACAAGTTTCGGGCGACTTCGTTACCGGTTGCTGATCCAGAGCACCTGGTAGGGCCGGAGTGTCATTACCTGGTCGAGTGCACTGAGTTGCTCCCCTGTGACGAGATCGTGCCAGTCGTCCGTGCCGATGAGATTGATATCCGAGAGGTTGAGTTCCTGCTCCTCGGCCATGACGTTGTAGATACAGAAGATGCTCTGTCTGCGATCCATGCTTTGCCGCCAGAAACCGAAGAGGCACCCACCCAGGTGCAGCGTGAACTGGGTCGCATTGGGGTGGAAAGCGCGCTGGCGCTTGCGGATGCTGATGAGCTCGCTTAGTCGCGTGAAAACCTGCTGGTGCTGCGATTGCGGATCCTCGAGCTCGGTATGCAGCCTGTCGGCATCCCACTGGTGACGGTTGATGGCGCGGTTATGGTTGGTATGCTCGACACGCTCGTTATCGTTGTGCGTACCGAGCAGGCTGTGTATATAAAAGGCCGGGATGCCCTCGAGCGCGAGCATGATGGCATGCGCGCAGAGAAAGCGGTCGAGACCATATTCGTCTGGCCCGTCGACGGTGCCCTGTAGCGCATCGATGAGGGAGATATTGATCTCGTAGGGCTTCTGCAGTCCATCTTCGGTCGCGCGGCAGGAGATGCGTCCGCCAAACTGCTCCATGGTCTTGATCAGCAGGTCGATCTCCGATTCATCAAGCAGCCCCTCGGCCGGTCGCAAGCCGATACCGTCATGCGAGGCAATGAAGTTGAAATAGCAGGTGCCGTTCTGAGCCGGCGGCATACTCATCATCCACTGGCTCAGGTAACGGCAGTTACCTGTGACAAGCGTATTGACGAGCAGCGGTGGCAACGAAAAGTTGTAGATGGCATGCGCCTCGTTGGCGTTTCCGAAATAGGCCAGGTTCTCGCGGTTGGGGATATTGGTCTCGGTGATGATCATGGCCTCGGGCATGGCATGCTCGACGAGCGTACGCAGCAGGCGGATCATCTCGTGGGTTTCCGGCAGGTTGATGCAGCTCGTACCGATCTTTTTCCAGAGGAAGGCGACGGCATCGAGCCGGAAGATGCGTACGCCGTGATCGAGGTAGTGGCGGATGATGCCGGTGAACTCCTCGAGCACCGTCGGGTTGCGAAAGTCGAAGTCGACCTGGTCATGACTGAAGGTGCACCAGACATGCCTGTTGCCATCGACTGTTTCGGTCTCGCGCAGCAGCGGGCTCGTGCGTGGCCGCACAACCTGGTCGAGGTCATCCTCGGGCGAGGCCGTGAAGAAGTAGCCCCTGCCCGGCTCCTTGCCCTGTTTGAAATTCTCGAACCAGAGACTGCGGCTCGAGCAGTGGTTGATGACAAGATCGGCCATGAGGCGGTAGTCATAGGCGATAGCCTGGATGTCCTGCCAGTCGCCGAGGGACTCGTTCACGCTTGAGAAGTTGATGACGGCAAAGCCGTCGTCGGAACTCCAGGGAAAGAAGGGCAGTACGTGGACGCTGCTGATGGTGTCGCTGAGATGGCTGTTGAGGAAGCGGTGCAGGGTCCTGAGCGGTGTTTCACCAACTTTACGGATACTGTCGCCGTAGGTGATCATTGTGATCTCGCTCTGGTCCCAGAGGTTCCGGTATGGCTCGGGCGCGTGACAGCCGACATCGAGACGCATGATCTCGAGCAGGCGCGTCGCGAGTTCGGTGGTGGTCAGCGGAAGCTCGACTTCGGCGTAGATGTTGTCGAGGTGCTGGACGACCCGCTGATGAAGCGTGTTGACTGCGTCGTTCATCTTCTCCTGTTCTCCGTCAGACTGCGAACTCCTCGTGATCGGCCTCGACTGCCTCGAGGATGCGATCGAAGACATCCGGCATGGCGCTGACGACGCGGTTCCAGCTCGGAATGAAAGGGGTTTCCATGGGCTGGTCGAGGAAGACCTTGCCTGCCTTGATGATGTTGTGGGCGAATAACTCGACAGCTTCTTCCTCCTCATGGGTATCGAAGTCGAGGCCGTTCATGATGGCGTCGTTGTTGTAGGTCTCGACGAAATCGAGCGCAATGCGAAAGTAGCTGGCCTTGAGTGTGCGGAAAGTGCCCTTGTTGAAGACAGCGCCCTGGGTCGCGAGCTTGCGGAACAGTGCCTTGGAGATGTCGATCGACATCTTCGAGAGACCGGCATCCTGGTCCTTGCGCGAGAGTTTCTGGTGCTTGTGATCGTAGACGTCGGCGATGTCGACCTGGCAGAGACGGTTGTTGGCATAATTGCGGTGCATCTCGGAAAGCACGCCGATCTCGAGCCCCCAGTCACTCGGGATACGGATATCGTTGAGGACATCACGGCGGAAGGAGAACTCGCCGGCCAGTGCATAGCGGTAACTGTCCATGTAACAGAGATATTCGCTGTCACCGAAGACCTGTTTGAGCGCGCGTATCAGCGGCGTGACGAGCAGCCGGCAGACACGCCCCTTGATACGGTTGTCCGCGATGCGCGTATAAAAGCCCTTGCAGAATTCGTAGTTGAACTGCGGATTCGCGACCGGGTAAATCAGGCGCGCCAGCATTTCGCGGCTGTAGGTGAGGATGTCGCAATCATGCAGCGCAATGGACTCCGCCTTGCCCGATGCGAGCGTGTAGCCCATGCAGTACCAGACATTGCGTCCCTTGCCGGGTTGCTGCGGAGCCAGGCCCAGCTCCTGCAGCTCGGCGTCGAGCGCGCGCAGGCGGGGTCCATCGTTCCAGAGTACGCGGTGCTCTTGTTGAAGTTGCGAGAAAAATTCAACAGCGTGACGGTACTGGTCTTCGTTGGCGCGGTCGAGCCCGATCGTGATCTGCGACAGGTAGGGAACCTCTTTCAGTTCGTCGATAATGTGCGGCAGCGCCCTGGTTTCAAGTTCCGAGAAGAGCGATGGCAGGATCAGCGCCATCGGTCTACGCCTGCTGAAGCGCATCAGCTCTGTTTCCATCTCCTCGACCGAGCGGTGTGTCAGGTTGTGCAGGGTCGTGATGTTTCCGTTCTGGTGAAAATCAGCCATTGTTGTTGTCCATGTTGTTGATCATGTCGAGCAGCTTGCGTACTCCCTCGTCCCAGCCAACCGGGCCGTAACCTTCCGTAACAAGCACGCCTTCGGATCGCGAGAGCGGAGGCGGCTCATGTGATGGCGAGCGGATGATGATGGCGAAATCAGCAGCCTCGAGCATGGCGATGTCATTCTGACTGTCACCGATAGCGATGCTGACAGGCGTTGTACCACTCTGCCTGGCGTACTGTGCATTGAGCCAGCGCAGTGCACGCCCCTTGTCGCAGTCTCCGGAAACATGCATGAAACGGCCGCCCTGCAGAATCGTCGCGCCATGCTGTTCCATGAGCCGGATGAATGCCACCTTGCGCTCATCATCGCCCTTCCAGCGTAACGGTTCGCCATACTCGCGCTGCGCGGCTCGCCGGGCAGCATCGGGAGCAAGGCCGGTCAGCCTGACGATGTCCTCGATCGAGAGTGCCTCGAAGCTGGTGAAGTCACGCCGGAACGGCCTGGCAGCTGTTTCGAGTTTCTGCAGCCAGTAGCTGCGCGGCAGCGAGAACTCGCGCACGAAAAAACCGTCCCGACGGGTCGTGCCTGCAGGTTGTTCGTCGAAGCAGTCCTCCGGAATGAAGACCGCCGCACCGTTCTCTGCAATGAAGGGGTGGGTGTTGTGAAGCTCCGCGCGCAGTTCGATGAGCTCGGCGCGGGTCTTGCTGCTCACCGGAATCACGGGTATGCCCTGCTGCTCGAGCTCTGCGAGCAGGGCGTCCGCCGCTGCATGACTGTAGTCGTGATGATCGAGCAGCGAACCGTCGAGGTCCGAATAAATCAGGAGCTGTTTCATGCGCTCTCTGCCTTTTCATGACTCTTCATGCTTTCCAGAACCCCGTTGTCCCGTACTCTCTGTGGTCCGTTTGCGCTCAGGCAGGCCCTGCAGCGTTGATGTTTTCAGGAACCTCGTCGACATAGTCAGCAAAGTTTTCCCTGAACATGGCTGCCAGTTTAGCAGCCTGTGCATCATAGGCGTCGGGATCGCTCCATGTGTCGCGAGGCCTGAGCAGCATGTGCGGCACGCCGGGGCAACTTTCCGGAACCTCGAAGCCGAATGTCGGGTCGTGCCATGTCGGCACTGCGTCCAGGTCGCCGTTGAGTGCCGCATTCACCATTGCGCGTGTATAGGGGATCTCGAAGCGTTCACCGACGCCATAGGGACCACCGCTCCAGCCCGTGTTGATGAGCCAGACTTTCGCGCCGTGACGCTTGATACGCTCGCCGAGCAGTTCGGCATAGCGTCGCGGGTGCAGTGGCATGAAGGGCGCCCCGTAGCAGGCGCTGAAGACGGGTGATGGCTCTGTGACGCCTTTCTCGGTACCTGCAACGCGTGCCGTGTAGCCGGAGATGAAGTGATACATCGCCTGCTCAGGGGTCAGACGCGACAGCGGCGGCAGTACGCCGAATGCATCGCAGGTCAGGAAGATGATGTTCTCCGGGTGGTCGCCGATACCTTCGAGTGTCGCGTTGGGGATTGCGCTGATATGGTAGGCACCGCGGGTATTTTCCGTCAGGGAGTCGTCATCGAGGTCCAGCCAGCGGTCTTTCGCGTTGAGAGTGACGTTCTCGAGCACGGTACCGAATCGGTACGTGGTACTGTGAATCTCGGGTTCGTTCTCCGGGGAGAGCTTGATCATCTTGGCGTAGCATCCGCCCTCGAAATTGAAAATGCCGTTGTCGCTCCAGCCATGTTCGTCATCGCCGATGAGGACGCGCGACTTGTCCGCCGAGAGCGTCGTCTTGCCCGTGCCGCTGAGCCCGAAGAAGAGAGCAGTTTTGCCGTCTGCTCCGATGTTTGCGGAGCAGTGCATCGGCAGGACGCCCTTGTCCGGAAGCAGGTAGTTCATGACGGAAAAGATCGACTTCTTGATCTCGCCGGCATAGCTGGTGCCACCGATCAGAACGAGCCGGCGATGGAAATTGACGAGGATGAATGTCTCGCTGCGTGTATGGTCATGCGAAGGGATCGCATGAAAGCGGGGCGAGTTGATAACGGTGAACTCGGGCACGTGAACGGCCTGTTCCTCGGGTGTGGCCTGGATGAAAAGATTGCGTGCGAAAAGGTTGTGCCAGGCGTACTCGGTGATGATGCGGATTGGCATGCGGTAGTCCGGATCGGCGCCGGCAAAACAGTCCTGTACATAGACGTCTTTCATCTGCAGGTAGGAGGCCATGCGCTGGTGAAGCATATCGAAGTTCTGCTCGGGGATCGGCTTGTTGATGGTGCCCCACCAGATCTGGTCATGACTGTCGACCTCGTCGACGATGAACTTATCGTTTGCCGAGCGGCCGGTGTGGTGCCCGGTACGCACCACGAGTGGCCCGAGGTGTGACAGCGAGCCCTCGCGTCGCTCGAGCGCCTGCTCGTAGAGCGCGGGCGTCGGGAGGTTCCAGTAGACGTCGTTCAGGTTGTAGAGGCCGTGATTTTCCAGACCGTGTGGACTGTGCTTGATGTCTGTGTCATGCATGTCGGGCTCCTCTTTATTCCGCAATCCCGGCAACAGGTTGCGGCGACAGGTGCAACTGCTTGTGGCGGACGCACCAGTCTGTGAATCGGTGAAAAAAAGCGCACCAAACAGGTGCATCACCTCATGGGGATACAGCGCTGTTCTGTTACCTGGGAATATAGAGGCAAGAAGTTTGCCAATTATTTCTAACGGTGAATTATCATCGCGAGCGAAGCGCGGCGATCTCGTACTTCAATTGACTATCGACCCTTGAGATTGCCACAGTCGCTGCGCTCCTTCGCAATGCCAATGATGCGGTGTCTATTCCGGCAATCCCGCCTTTCGAAGGTCCTCGATCAGATTTTCCAGGACCACGGGATCACTGATGGGTACCGACTTGCGCGTATGCACGAGTGTCTCGCCGGGGTTGATCATCTGGATCTGTTCCGTCTCCCACTCGGCATCATCCTGCAGCCCGGCGCGGACGTAGCTGGCCGCAAGCCACAACCTGACGGGCATTGCGTTCTCGTTGCGGTCTCTCGCTTTTTCGAGTGACTCGATCGCCTCCTCGAACCGTCCGAGAAGGTAGAGCGCGCGACCCTTGTTGTAGAGATAGTCCCAGGTGTAATAGGGATTGAGTTGCATGCCCTTCTCTGCATACTCCAGTGCCATTTCGGCTTCTCCCATGTTGTTGCTGATCAGGGCTAGCAGACCGTAGCCGTCCGCATAACTCGGGGCGATTTCGATGGCGCGGGAGACAGCCTCCTTCGCCTGCTCGAACTCCTGGCGCATCAGGTGCACATAGCCGAGGGACCACCATGTCTGGGGCGTGGTCCCGTCGAGCTCAACGGCTCGCTCGCCGAGCTCCAGTGCCCTGTCCAGCGTATGCATCGGCCTGTCGGTCCAGTGGCGGCGAAAGGCCAGGGCCTGTGAGAAAGCCAGTGAGCCGTAGGCGCGCCCGTATGCCGGGTCCTGCTGGATTGCCTGTTCGTAGAGTGCGATCGCCTCGTTGTTGCCTTGCTCGGTCTGGATTTTGGAAGCACGCTGCCCGGACTGGAAGAGGTCCCAGGCGCGCAGGTTATCCGTCGACTTGTGAGCGAGGTAGCTTTGCTCCTGTTCGCTGGGATTCAGTGAGAGTGCCTCGATCAGGCCAGCCGTGACCTCGCTCCTGATGGCGAAGAGTTGCGTGATATTCCTGTCATAGCTTTGCGCCCAGGCGTTAAAACCGGTTGCGGAATCGATGAGCTGCACGTTGATACGCAGTGTATCGCCGAGACGTCGCAAGTTGCCGTCGAGAATATAGTCGACACTCAGCTCTTCACCAATGGTGCGCGCGTCAGCCTGCCGCTGCCGGTAGATGTTTGTCGCGTTGCTGGCGAGCACCTGCATGGCAGAGAGGCGCGAGAGATCCGTGATGATGTCCTCGGTGATGCCATCCACGAGAGCTTCCCGGCCAGGGTCATTCTCGAGGTTATCAAACGGCAGTACGGCAATCGATACAGGCTCTTTCTGCTCGGCATCGGTTTCCGCTTCCTGCGTTGACTCCTGCAGGGCCAACCAGGCGATACCGAGAACGAGAAGGGTAACGCCCGCAAACCAGAGCCAGGCCGACAGCCTGAAACCACTGGCAGGTTCTGATTCAGTCTCACCGGCCGGAGGTGTCTTTGCGTCCGACTTGCCCGGTTTCTGCACCTCGGCGATGAGCTGGTAGCCGCGTTTCGGAATGGTTGCGATGAATTGGGGATCACGTGCGCTGTCGCCGAGCGCCTTGCGCAGCTTGATGATGGTATTGGTGATGGCATCGTAACCGACAACTGCGCCACGCCAGACATCCTGCTCGAGTTCTTCTCGTGTGACCACCTCGCCTTTACGGGAGGCGAGATAGGTCAGAACTTCCATGCTTCTCGGTTCGAGCCGTACGACCTCTTCACCCTTCGAAAGAATCCCTTCCATCGGGGAGACGAGCCAGTCATTGACCCGGAATGCGCTCTGTTCGTTGCTGTTCAGCTTGGTGATCCTGTCTCATCTTTCCACCTGCAAGATTGGCTGCTGAGCATGCAAATGGTTGATTATTCGTATAAAAAATCGCCGTCGTTTTATCGTTGGTCTTCCGGCGTGCTTCGATCGGGACTTTTTGAGTATACCGAACCATGCTCCGGTTCACAGGCAACAACCACCAACCGGAGAACATCATGAAAACACTTCTCAACATACTTTTGCTTATGATTCTGCCGCTCTTCCCGGCAGTGCTCCATGCGTCCGATCTCGAGCGCGAGCAGCGCTGGCAGGAGCAGGTCGAGGAAAATCTCTTCGAGGGCGAAACGCTTATGCTCAATGACGGGAATGTCGACTTTCTCGGGATCTACACGCAAGCGGCCCGGGACCAACCCGAAGGCGCGGTCCTGCTCCTGCATGGACGTGGTGTCCATCCGGACTGGCCCCAGGTCATCTCGCCGTTGCGGACCCGCCTCCCTGAGCAGGGCTGGACGACGCTTTCACTGCAGATGCCTGTTCTCGATCCGCAGGCTGAGCTGGATGCCTACGTGCCCCTGTTTGATGAAGCGCTTGGACGCATTGAAGCGGGCATCGATTATCTGCAGGAGCAGGGGATCGAGAGGATCGTGCTGCTTGGCCACAGCATGGGCAACGGCATGGCGACCCACTATCTCGCCACGACCCGCGATGTGCGCGTCAAGGCGTTCATCGGCATCGGCATGAGTGCCGACAAGCCGCAGCTGCGTTCCGTCATGGATACGGCCATCGCCCTGCGCAAACTGGCGCTGTTGCCTGTTCTCGACGTCTATGGTTCCGATGACCTCGACCTGGTGCTCGACTCTGTCGGTGCACGATTCGATGCCATCCGTTCGGCAGGAAGCCCGCGTTCGCAGCAGATCATGCTGACCGGCTCGGACCATTTTCACGATGGCAGCGAGGCGAAGCTGACAGCAGTAGTCGTTGACTGGCTCGGTGTGGCCGTCGGTCGTTGCTGGGCAGACAACAATATGCTGGCTGTCAAACAGCGCAGCTACTGAGACAGGCGGTGATAATTGCGGGAGCCCGAACCTTCGCCGGGTGGGCTCGGCTCCTGCAATCCATGTGCATTATTCCCGCGAAGGCGGGAATCCTGAGAATTGGGAAACTAGGAAATGCGGCATCCAGTGCCATTTAGGACTAACCCTTCCTCACACCTTCACAAGGTTCAACCGCGAGGCCGCATAGACGGCTTCAGTGCGATTGGAAACGCCAAGTGCGCGGAATGCAGCCGACAGATGCGCCTTGACCGTCCCCTCGGCGATGAAGAGCTCGCGTGCGATCACCTTGTTGGACTTCCCCTGGACGGCGCGACGCAAGACTTCGAGTTGTCGCTTCGAGAGAGAGCTGATGCCTTCCTCGAGGTCTTCATGCGTCGCGGGATGTGGCGCAGGAGATGCAGGTGAGGCATTGACAGCGACTGCCGGGATGTAGACACCACCGGCGAGGATCAGTTTGAGAGCCGCTATGAGGATATCCTGTGTCGAGGATTTCGGGATGAATCCCGCTGCTCCCAGGTCGATGATACTGCGAATGAGCTGCGGATTCTCCTCGCCGGAGAGTACGACGATGACGGCATTCTCGAAGGTCTCGGAGATTTTCTTCAGCGACTCCTCGCCTTCACTGTCGCTGAGATGGTAGTCGAGCAGAATAAACTCGATAGTCTCCTTCCCATCCAGCGCGAGCGCCCCAGCCAGTGATTCGGCCTCGATACACTCGAGGTCGCTCTGCAGGTCCATCAGCAAGAATTTCAGTCCCTGGCGAAACAGTGCGTGATCATCGATTGTGAGAAGTTTCATCAGGCTGCCTGTTTTATGAATGTCTGGCTAGAAAATATAGGTCAAGCGAAATCCGGTCGTGTCTGTATCGAAGCTGGTTGGCTCGTGCTTGATGGTCTTTGTGTAGAAGAGGCGGAAAGCGTACTGCTTGTGCACCCGAAGGTAGAGGTTGGTGCTCAGGGCCCAGTCGTTGGCGTCATCATCCCCCGGGACGCCATTGATGCTGGTCTCGCCGCCGATGTAGCCATAGAGACTCAATGATGCCCATGCCGGGATCGTCACTTCAGACGTCAGCCTGATAGGGAGGTCGACAGACACATGCCCCTCCAGTGTCAGCAGGGGGTCCTGCTCTAGTCGCCCTGCTCCGAGATATTCCGTGTTGTCGGTGAAGAAACTCACGGCTGCATTGGTCTCGAACCACACCTTGTCCGCGATATGCGTGAAGTTGATTTCGGGCTTGATGGCCCAGCGATTCTCTCCTGCGTTGACCAGGCTTGTCGGTTCGTACTTGCCTGTCGGCGCGGTAATCCAGAGTGACCAGTTCATCGAGCTCTGGTGAAGTTTCTTTCCGCTCTTGTAGTGCGCGATGTATTCCTGCAGGTCCATCGCCGGCTGCCCGAAAATGTTGGACGCGATCACGAAGGTCGGGTCGCCGATACCGCTCTGGTCGCCAATCTCTGTGGTTGGCACGAAAGGGCTGGGATTTGAGAAGGTCAGCTCCTGGTCGACAACGGGAAGCAGGAACGCAAAGCCCGAGAAACGGCCATTCCAGTCGAAGTAATGGACATAGCGCAGGATCGTCGTATGGCGATCGATCGAGAGCATCGAGTCTGGCAGGGGTGAATCGGTCTGCTTGTCACCTTCCGTGTAGCCGTATATGACCTCGAAGAGGTTCAGGCCTGTCGGTACTGTCTTGTAGCCACGTGGCGTGGATGCCTCGGCGAACAGAGGTGCAAGGAAAAGCAGAACCAAAAAAAAACCAAAGCGTTTAGTTATCACTGGTTGTTCCCCCTTTTGGTACGGGTGTTGTCATTATGGGCGCAAAGACCAGATTCTCCGCGGGTCCTTTTCCGGAGAGGTTGCCGAATCCCCTGATGTCATCGCGAAAAACCGTTTCAATCTTACATGAATACTCAAGGCCATTTTCCATGAAAGACCAGGTCTCTTTTGCAATCAGATCTTCAGGGCGCGAGTTGGCGAAGGGCAGTGGCGCATAGAGTCCCGAGCAATGAATCGAGCGAATCTTGCAGGCAGGCTGGCCATCTACGGTAATCGAGACAGTCGCATCGCAAGAGAGGTGTTCGTCACCGGAGAGAAAGACGAGATTGGGGTGTCTTCCATCAGCCACGATCCTCACCATCTCCCGCAGTGATTGCGGGTAACCATCCCAGCCATCGGCATTGAGTGCACTGGCCGGGTAGTCGCCACTCGCGACCTGGTGCCTGGGAAAGAGAATCGAGGCGGAAATCACGAAAGAAGGTTTTTCGGGATCACACTCATTCAGCCACTTCCTGAAATCCGCAAGCTGTTCTTCCGAGATCAACGTCGTAGTCTTGTCGTCGATGGTTGCGGCACTGCGTGCTGACCGGTCCGTACGTGTATCCATCATGAAAAAGCGAAAGCCGTTACGTTCGAAGTGATACCAGAGCGGTGTCTTGTCATCGTGAGACTTGCGCCATGAATCGGGGTCGATCCCGCGCTGATATCTGAGGAAGGCATCGACACCCAGATCTTTCAGATGATCATTGCGTTCAATGCTGGAAGGCTCATGGGAAGGGCCGAGCGGCCCCCAGTTGTTGTCGATCTCGTGATCGTCGAGCATGCTGTAGACCGGCAACTGCCGCAATACCTTGCGTACATGACGATTTGAGTAGAGCTTCCGGTATGGCCACTCATAACGTTCGTCGACTGACTGCGGGTCAAACAGGCCGGCGGTCGCATCGACGTAGACCTGGTCGCCCATGAGTAGCAGCATATCGGCTTGCGGAGCCTCCCCATTTTCGGAAAGCACCCTGCCGAGTGACCGCCACGACCTGTAGGCGAGTTCCCCGTCCATCAAGCCTGCCGGATACTGACAGCTTCCGAAGATGACGGAAATTTCCTCCCTCGCAACGGGTGGTGTCCATGTAACGAGTGCCTCTTTCCACAGCGTCTTCTCTTTTGTTGTTTCAAGGAACGAGGTAACGCCATTCGTGACGAGGTCGTCGATGTTCCTGCTGGCGGGGATCTGGCCGTAGTAGACGAGGACGAGAAGCCCGAGATAGTTGTCGTCCTGCCGAAATGTCTCCACAGGTATTTCACTGATCGTGATGCCATCACGCTGTGGCATGGATCTGATGAAATTGTCAGGCAGGTTATCTCCCTTTTCAGAAACATCCGCCATTGCAATCCAGTAGGAACAGTTGTTATCAAGACAGGGCTGTTCCTCGTTTCCATTCTCTTTGTAGAGCGGGACAAACAGCTGCGTCGTATGCTCTCCGAAGACCGGGTCAGAGCCGGTCAGGATCCGTATGCTTTGTGCGTTGTTTTCCTCATTTGGAATGAGAACCGGGCCGCACCAGGGGATTTCGAGTTTCCGTGGAAGCCTTGAAACGGATTCCTCTTCTCTATTTTTGCTATCCCCGCTCCATTCAGGGGGCTGAGGCTTTTCCGGTAATGCGTTCGTGTCTACCTGGTGCAGGAAAAATTTCAAGCCCTTGAAGACCTTTTCATGAGCAGTCCTGCCAATCAAAGAATCCTGGTGACCAAAGTCATTGTTCATTAGCATGAGGTAATGTGCGCCCGAGGCGTTGTTGAACACCTCCTTGGTGCGCCATGCCGTCTTGAAATCAACCAGACCATTGTCTTTGCCGTTGAAGCTGCAGGTCGGAAATTTCCAGTTTTCGAGATTTTTCTCCGTGACAAAGAGGTTGTGTCCCTCTTTCGTAGCAATGGTATCGAGACGCGCGAAGTGGATCGTCTGCTTGACGGTATCGATACTCATCGGGCCGAAAAGGTCATCGATATGCTCAAGCACCTTTTCATCGACATTCTTGAGATTGAAATCCCGACCGTAGAGCGCATCCATGCGGTGGCGCGTACGGGTGAATGGCGTACGCTTGCCTGGATTCCAGGGCGGATTCTCGATATCGAACTCTATTTCGGGATAGGGCAGGGTGTAGAGAAGCCTGTCAATCAGATCGTCTGCCAGTGTCGGCTCATGCTCCGGCCGGAACTGGTAATTGTCTGGCATGAGCTCCTTGAGATGTTGCATGAAGAAAGCGCGCAGCTTGTTGTCGGGGCTGAAGACGACGGTTGGCGTGACCTGGGAGAAGATGACCGAGCGCACGCGGTTATCGAAAAAGCCATCGATAAATCCGGGCTTGTCGAGATTTTCATTGCCGAAGTAATGCTGCAGCCAGGGATTGTTCCTGTCGATGATGTAGCCCGGGTTGAATGCTGCCATGCTGAACATCACAGCACCCATACAGTGCGCCAGCACATCGACTTTTCTGCCATTTTCGTACTGGCGATAGATGTAGTCGATTGCAACAGGGATGTCCGCGCCTGCGACATCCTCGAATGTCCAGGGGTAACGTGCCGATGGCAGTCCGGGGCTTGTGCGCATGTCCAGGATCCAGACATCGCGTTCATCTTCCCAGAATGACTTCGTAAAGTTGTTATCGATGGTGTCGTGGGTGAAGGAAGTGCCGCTGGCACTGTAGCCATGAATCATGACGACGGGCGGCCTGGTGCTTCCCTCGACACGATAATGTGTGAGGTGGATGAAAACAGGCTCGTCTTTGTTGAGGCCAGTGATTCTGTTATCCGGAATCGTGTCGACCTGGATTTCGACAACGCCGGGTCGGGGCAGTCCCGTGATAGGACCGGGGAGTCGGTCGGGTTCATCCGGCAATGGTGCATCCGGCTTGCGAAAGCTCCAGAGATGGATGCCGATCATCATGCGTGCCAGGTAGGCGCCAAGCGAAAAGAGATCGAGCATCGCATTGGCCTGGTCCTGCTGTGCGGTCAGCCTGATCAGCGGGACGTTGATACGCGAGAGGAAACGGGTGTCGAGGCAAAGCACGGGAGGCGTCTCGCTGTCTTCAACCATGCCATGCAACCTCGTCAGGCGTATCTGCGATAGCTGTCGCCATGGATTCGAGCGTCGTCCGTAGGTGATGGTTTTGTGACCCTTCACGGCCCCCACGAGGTCGAAGCGTTTTTCTTTCCCGAAATCCATTTCCTTTTCGATGTTCAGCGTATATTCCAGCAACCGTTTTTCACCGGCATGTGACGCCAGACGGAAGGCGCCCAGAATGCGTTGCAGCATCTTTCCGTCGGTCGTTCTCGGCTCGTAAGGGAGCGGAAAAAGCTGTTGGCAGGTGTCACGCAAGCCACGGTTTGGAATCCATGCCAGCAGGGCACGGGCAATTCTTCCGGGCATGCTGCTATTGCCTCTGCCAAAAACCTCGAGCGTCCCTGTCAGGCTCGCTGCATAGCATGACCACTTCTCCTTGAGTTCTTCCACACGTTCCTGGCGCAGCCTGAGTTCGTTTGGTGATTGCGGACGATGAATCTCTCTGTGTAAGTAATCCCAATCATTCCGGGTGAAGATGCGCAGATGACTCCTGGCTGCCGGGATGCCATCGGCTTCAGGAATGACTTTCATGACGACCGGTTGAGTGTCCGACTTGCCATTCTGCATGCCTGCCAGTTCGCGCACCCTGACAGGCTCGAAGGCGAGGGTGATTTCAACGACTGCATCGATGATCTTCCCATCCCTGTTTCGCAGCCTGACATCTCCTGCCAGGCGTTCTATGACCTGGGCCTCGGTTTCCTGATAGTCGTGATAGAGCCTTTCGGGTAATTGCCTGTACCAGGGGCGCGGTCCGAGAAGCTGTTTCTCTGCTATTGTGGATTCGATTCCCCACTGCTTCTTGAGCGCATCAACGGCACGCAGGGCGAGGGCGGTAATCGTCAGGGCCGGATTGGTGCCAATCGCCGTCGGGATAATGGCGCCATCGAGGACCGCAAGTCCCTCGTGATACTCCTGCCGATGCCGCGGGTCACCATCATAGACGCGTCCAAACTCGTCGACGACGCCATGCCTGGCATCATCCCCCATACTGCACCCACCCAGTGGATGTACTGTGACAAGGGGGCCGAGTCTGTTATCAGCGAAGAACATCATGGATTCGGGCAGTAGTTTCCAGCCCGGATTTGGCAGGATTCTGCCTTTGATGCACGAGTTTTTCGAGAGTGTCTCGAGATGCTCGATCTGCTTTTTGAAAAGTGGCTTCTGGCTCAGGCCGGGCCACTTTACACCGATGATGCCCTCTTCCGGTATTCCGCTATCAAGCCTCTCTCTGGGGGCTGGCATGCGGAGCTCACCATCGGCGTTGTCGTCTCCCATGATGGCGTAGAGAGACGTATTGCGAATGGCATCACGGCTGACTGCGAAGGGGTCACCGGACAAGGCTCCCCGTCTCTGCCGGCCCCTGTTGAATTGCGCGAGGGAGTGAAAAGTGTCGGAGGTCGTGACCAGTTCCTCGAAGACGCGCTGCAGCGGTGCCGGAATAGCCATCTCCTCGATGACGATGCCTTCGCGTCCCTTTTTCTCCCTTGCATCGATAATCCCGGTGATGGTGGGGCCGACGTGGCGTTCCCTGAAAGGGGTCTGATCATCGGCAACAGAGTTGGATTCTTTCTCCTGTTTATGTCCTGCTGCGAGCATGTCGCCGTTGGAAGAGAAGTGCTTGCCGAGTTCCGACGAGAAACGCAGGTTTTTCTCGTCCTGCGAACGCAGTAGTAATTCGCTCGAACCCAGCGAGCCGGCAGCTACGATAACGAAACGGGCATTGATCCTGAAGGCATCGCCCTGGCGTTCACGCAGTTTTCTGCGGGTGTGAACGACATGGAGCGTCCAGGATGTTTCCTGGTTGACCAGGTTCTTTTCAAGTCGAACGACGCTCGCGCCGGTGTAGATTTCTGCACCTTTTTGACTTGCGTCGGCCAGCAGGTTGGTGTCCAGGGAGATCTTTGCGCCATGATTACAGCCGCTCGCACAGTCACCGCAGAGTGTGCAGGCCTTGAGAGGGATGCCGGCACTGGTTTGTGCGTCATCATGCATGGCGATCGTTACAGGTGCTGGACGGAACTTCTCCTTGCCGAGTTCCCGGATGGACCTGAACTTGGCGACCTTCCCGCAGTCCGCATGTTCCTCGAGCGTATTCTCCTTGCCATTCGTTCGAGCGCCGAGCAGTTCTTCGGCTTCGAGGTAATGCCGCTCGAGCGCGGCACCGCCACGCAGTGCACTCGGCCAGTTGCTATCGAAAACGTCTTCTCGCGGCCTTTGCATGACGCCGGCATTGATGAGCGATCCACCGCCGAGTCCGTTTCCGAGTACGATGTTCAGGTCGCCGCCGAGTCGGAAGTCATAGAGGCCCTCGAGAGAACCGGAAGCCTGGTCGCGGTCGGGCAGGGTGAAGCGCATTTCGGTAGGCGCCTCGGTCATGGATGCCGGGAAGGTCCCCGGGGTGAACTCCCTGCCACGTTCCAGCACGCAGAGAGAGAGTGATTTCCCATGCTGTTGCAAGCCGGCCAGGCTGGCTGCCGCCACGGCACCGCCATAACCACTGCCGATGACGACGATATCGAAAGTCGTACTTTGTGTTTTCCTGTTCCTGTGGATCAGGCTTTCCAGTCCCTTAGAGAGCCACCGGGTCTTGTTATCAGGTCGCCCGATGCCTTCTTTTACTGTCATTACTTATTGTTTGTGCAGTTCCCGATGGATTG
>JASFPB010000011.1:0-16250 GCA_050116235.1 Chromatiales bacterium
CCGTCATCTTCGGAGGAGTCAAGATCAATCCGCAAATCGCGAAGTTGAAGCAGGGCGTCGACATTCTTGTTGCGACACCTGGCCGGCTGCTCGATCATGCGTCCCAGAAGACTGTCGACCTGTCGCAGATCGAGATTCTCGTGCTGGATGAAGCAGACCGCATGCTCGACATGGGCTTCATCCACGATATCCGCAAGGTACTGGCCCTTTTGCCCGCCAACAAGCATCGCCAGAACCTGTTGTTCTCGGCAACTTTTTCAAAAGAGATCCAGGATCTGGCGAACAGACTCCTCGATCATCCCGAGCTGATCCAGGTCGCAAAACGCAATACCACCGCGGAACGCATCAACCAGGTCATCCATCCGGTCGACAAGAGCCGCAAGCGCGAATTGCTGAGTTACCTCATTGGATCGAACAACTGGCGCCAGGTGCTGGTCTTCACGCGCACCAAGCATGGTGCGAACCGCCTTGCGCAGCAGCTCGAAAAGGACGGCCTCACAGCAGCCGCGATCCACGGCAACAAGAGTCAGGGTGCGCGCACGCGCGCACTGGCCGGTTTCAAGAGCGGCGATATTCGCGTACTGGTGGCGACTGACATCGCGGCGCGTGGCCTGGATATCGACCAGCTGCCGCATGTCGTCAACTTCGAGCTGCCGAACGTTCCGGAGGACTATGTCCACCGCATCGGCCGCACCGGCCGCGCCGGTAACGAGGGCGAGGCGATGTCTCTGGTTTGTGTTGACGAGTTGAAACTGCTGAAGGATATCGAACGCCTCGTCAAGCGCGAAATTCCCAGGATTGTCATCGAAGGTTATGAACCAGATCCGTCCATCAAGCCGGAGCCGATCCAGAATGGGCGTAAAAGCAGCGGACGTTCGCAACCGCGAAAGCAGGGGCAGAGCCGTAGCAGGTCCTCGTCGAACAGTCAGGCCGGGTTCGGATCAGGGCGCCCTGCGGGTATGGCGGCGGGCGAAAACAGGCAACGCCAGGATGCGAAACCTTCGCAGAAACGTTCAGGCAACAAATCGAAACCCGCCTCGAAAACGAAGCAGACTAAATCACGCAGGGGCCAGCAAAGGGAGAGACCCGCACTGCTGGGGGGCTGAGGCTTCATGCCGGTTGCGGGTGTTCCTCTGTCCGCACATCACTGAGTCCCGTGAGCTGTTTAACGCTTGTCGAGCTTTTCCATGGCCACACCGTTCAGCAGGGAGAAGAGCAGCAGGTAAGCAATCAGGAGAAGCGTATAGGCCAGTCCGAAGTAATGGATCATCAGTGGAAGAAGCGGCAGCTTGATCGCGCGGCTGTAGAGAAAGACAGCGATCAGCCCGCTTCTCATGCCTTTCTCCCGAAGGTCCCTGAGCAATGCGTACCAGGCATAAACGGGCCCGACCGAAAGCATGCCGCTGACAAGTGCGACGGCCCATCCCTTTAGCCCCGAATACTGCCCGATATGTTTCCTGACCCAGACGGGACGAATCAGCAGGTTGGCAAGAAAGAGCATTACGAAGACCAGCACCAGGACCGGTGCAAGGCTTGAGAGCAGTTTGCCGGCCTGGTCAAGCGCATCCCGGGCAAGCTCTTCGTTGAGAAAAAAGACAACAACGTAAAGTGCCATAACCGCCAGCATGAAAAAGAAGCCACCGAAACTTTTTCCTTTTTCTCTCATGCGATCCATGCGTCAGCTGAAGAGTCCCAGAGTGGCGACTGTCAGCACCGCGACAAGAATCGATGAGAAGAAACAGAGCAGGTTTCGCAGCAGCGCGAAGCGCCAGCCGAGCATGACAGCCTCGGCAGGCAGCTGGATGCTGCCCACGGTTACCCAGCTGACGAGGAAGGCAGTGACGGCGACAAGGCTGACGCCTTTCGCGAGTAACTCGCCGCCGAGCAGGTAGCTGCTGGCCGGGTGTCCTGCCGAGATGCTGCCCGCGACCGCGCCCGTCAGGGCATCCAGAAAATCATTGTTTCCGAACCAGTCAGCGACTGTTTCGGCTGGTAACAGCTCGATGAGCAGGCCAGTCAAAAGGATGACTCCGATGATCAAGGGAAGAATGCCGATGAACATCGAGGAGCTCTTGAACAGGCTGGCTTTCAACGCTTTCCTGTTTTGCCAGCCAGGCTCTTTCGTCATGGTGCTTTTCCTGATTGCAGGCATGAATGGCAAGGGTATCCCGCGGCAGGTCCGGTTTCAATTTGACTCCCTGTCGCGTTGCGTGTGTGATGTTCCTGGAAAAGCTACTGTCATCGATCGTTACAGCAGATATGGATAACACTCTATACGCCGTTGCATCCGAGGGAGCATCGCCCGAATCACATGTCAGCGATCAGGCGGCCAGGGCTCCCTGTTACCTCATCTTCGACGCCAGCGGGGAATTCCTGGAGACAATCGCCAATCCTGTTTCCGATGTCTCCCGCGGTGCTGCTCCACAGGCTGTCGAACTCCTTGCGGCAAGGGGTGTGACGCTGCTTGTGGCTGCCCGATTCGGAAAGAAGATGATCCGTGAACTTGCAACGGCAGGCATCCGTCACGAGGAGAGCGGGGGAGAGGCTGGTCATGTCGTGCAGGCATTCCTGAACCGCGAGGCGTAGGGATGGATAACGGTTTCTGGACCGCGTTGATTATGAGCCTGTCGGCTGCGGCCGTCACCTCTCTGGGAATCTATACCATCAGAAACTTCGCGGAGTGGGGACGCAGAAACTCGACCTACTTCATGTCTTTTGCGGCAGGTGTACTGATTTCTGCCTCCTTCCTGCATATCATCCCGAAATCCTTCTCGATGAATCCCCACGCGGGGATCTTTCTGCTTGCCGGCTTTCTGGGCCTCTATTTTTTCAACCGTTTCATTACGGCGTTCGTGTGTGAGAAGGATCCGGACAAGACCGAGTACGGTATCGGTATCATCCCGGCCCTGGGCATCGGTTTTCACTCCCTGATCGACGGGTTTGTCTACTCCATTACATTCAGCGTTAGTCTCTTTACCGGTCTGCTTTCGACAGCTGGTATGGTGCTGCATGAATTTCCTGAGGGAATCATTACCTACCTGTTACTGGTGCGCGGCGGCTTCAGCGAGCGTACGGCATTCCTGCTCGCCTTCTTTGCAGCTGCCCTGAGTACACCTGTTGGCATGCTTGTTTCGTGGCCAATGATCAGCAGGATTGACGACCCCCTGCTCGGTGCTCTGCTGTCGCTGTCCGCAGGTGCGCTGGTCTATGTCGGCGCAACGCATCTCCTGCCGAAAGCGCAGGAGGAACCGAAGAAATACAGCTTTGTTGCGCTGGCCGGCGGTGTACTGGTTGCCGTGGCAATTGTCCTGTCCAAAGGTTGAAGGCCATGTCGAAGAAGCCTGGCGAGAGTGTCATGAATCATCGGGAGATGCAGAGATGTTGACGTTTGGACCCATTCCATCGAGGCGGCTCGGGCGCAGTCTCGGCATTAACAATATTCCACCCAAGTCCTGCTCCTACTCCTGCGTCTATTGCCAGGTGGGACCAACCGGCCACCGGGAGATAGAGCCTCGTTCCTTTTACAAGCCAGGAGAATTAGTCGCAGCCGTCGAGACCAGACTGGAGGCAGCTGAACATGCCGGCGAAACGGTGGACTATCTCACCTTCGTCCCCGATGGTGAGCCGACGCTGGATATCAATCTCGGTGAAACGATCAAGCTGCTCCGGCCTCTTGGTGTGAAGATTGCGGTCATCACCAATGCATCCTTGCTGTGGCGCGAAGAGGTGCGCGAGCGACTGCTGGAGGTCGACTGGCTCTCGGTCAAGATCGACGCGGTCGACGAGCAGACCTGGCGGCAGATCAACCGTCCGCATCCCGGGTTGCAGTTGCAGCAGTATCTCGAAGGCGTTCGCGAGATGGGCAGGTGCTTTCGTGGCGATCTGAATACGGAGACGATGCTTGTCGAGGGTGTCAACGACGGCGAATCCTCGATCGGATCTGTCGCAGAGTACCTTGGCAAACTCGATCCGGACCGTTCCTGCATCGCCATTCCGATCCGGCCTGTGGCCGAACCCGGAAACCGGCCTGCATCCGAAGCCACTGTCAATCTTGCATACCAGCTTTTCAGCAGGCATGTCAGACATGTTGAAACCCTGATCGGCTACGAAGGCGATGCCTTCGCGACGACAGGTGATGTTGTCGAGGATCTGCTGAGCATCACGGCGGTACACCCGATGCGCGAGGAGGCTGTCCTGTCACTGCTCGCAAAACAGAAACAGGGAAGGGAGGTGCTTGACAGGCTTGTGAAGGATGGACAGCTCAGAGTGACCGTTTACGAGGGCAGGCGTTTCTATCTGCGCGCCATCAGATAAACCCGGTGGTCTCAGCCAGAGAAAGCTCTGTTGCGCTGAATGAGATTTCGATCGATTCCGGTCGTCTAGCCGGAATCCATTGACCTGGCCCTTGTTTCAGTCGGCCGCTCGCCAAACCACATATGATACTGCTGGGAAAAGCGGCCAAGATGCTGGATGCCGCAAGCTGTCGCTATCTCAGTCACGCTCTTCTTTGCTTTTCTGTCCAGCAGCATACGGCGTGACTTGTTGAGACGCAGAAGCGTCAGAAACTGTCTCGGCGCCATTCCGTGGATAGTATGGAAGGCGCGTTCGGCCGTCTTCAGATCACACTCCATTTCGCTGCATATCCTGGTGATCTGCAATGGTTCTGCGATGTTGGCATGAAGATAATCCGTGATCTTCTCAACCATCCGGACTGCTTCAGGACGACACATGCTCTGTTGTTGTGTACTGGAATTGGCAGATGCAAATGTGCCGATCAGCAGATCGAAAAGATGTGCTTCCACCTGTTTGATACACCTGGATGCATCCGGGATCGCGGTGTTGGTACCGGGTGTGGCAAGGGTTTGCAGGACCGATAATGTGTTTTGCAGTTTTTGACTGACTTTCCTGTCACCCGCTGAAGAGGCGCCCGCCGGTCCTGCTGAGTCTTGTTGAATAGATAAACCGACGCTTTCCAGCAGATCCCTTTCAATCTGCAGGGCCAGCCATTGTGTATTGGCTGCCAGTCGATAGTGCAGTTCGGTTCCTTCGGCGAACAGCACTGCGGATGGAGCTGTGAAGCTTTTTCCGTTCATGATGCTTTCACCCTCCGCAGCCAGGATGTAACCCAGTGTGATTTTGTCTGACGGCATCCCGCTCGTGGCAAGCAGTGGTAAATTGTAACCGCCGTAATCCATTGAACTGTTGGTGAAGCGCGCGTGGATCAGTTGTCCATGAAAACGCCCCCTCTCCAGCTGCAGATGCTCGACATTGGTGTTACTAAGAGCCTCTTCCATCGACTGAGGTATGAAACTGTCCATCTTCACGCTCATGACCGCGAGTTGAGTATCGTCGGCTGGAATAGTCTCTGTGGATAAACTGCTCATCTGGTTTCTGATGTGTAATCCCGGGTTGTCGAAAAACGGATAGCGGTGCTTTTGTTATGAGTCTAGACTCGTTTTTCAATAACCCCAAAACAAAAGACATTCGCTATTGCAGCGCAGTATGTCAATTCCGAGGAGGATGCTGATGCGAAAACTCGTTCTAACTCTATCACTTTTGCTGTTATTCGCGGGTGGCGCAAATGCGGCGACAGACAAGCCAAATATTCTGGTCGTCTGGGGTGATGATATCGGCTGGTTCAACACCAGTGCCTACAATCGCGGCATGATGGGCTACCGGACACCCAATATCGACAGGATCGCCAATGAAGGCGCACTCTTTACCGACTGGTATGGACAGCAGAGCTGTACAGCCGGTCGTGCCGCCTTTGTCACAGGACAGAGCCCTTTCCGTACCGGTTTGCTGAAAGTCGGTCTGCCTGGCGCGAAAGAGGGCCTGTCAGAGAAAGATCCGACTATTGCCGGTCTTCTCAAGAATCATGGCTACATGACTGCACAATACGGCAAGAATCATCTGGGTGATCTTGATGAGCACCTGCCAACCAATCACGGGTTCGATGAGTTCTTCGGGAACCTCTATCATCTGAATGCAGAGGAAGAGCCGGAAAGCCCTGACTATCCGCAGGGTGCGGAATTCAAGAAGAAGTTTGGCCCGCGTGGCGTCATAAAGTCTTCTGCAGATGGCAATATTGAAGACACGGGGCCGCTGACAAAAAAGCGTATGGAGACTGTCGACGAAGAAGTGACCGCCGGTGCAATCGATTTCATGGAGCGCGCGGTCAAGGCCGAGAAGCCGTTCTTCCTCTGGTGGAATTCCACCCGTATGCATGTCAACACGCATCTCAAGCCCGAATCGGAAGGTGTGACAGGTCTTGGTGTTTACGCTGACGGCATGGTCGAGCATGACGGGCATATTGGCCAGCTTCTCGACAAGCTCGATGAACTCGGCATCGCAGACAACACCATCATCATGTATTCATCAGACAATGGCGCTGAAGTATTCACATGGCCCGATGGCGGCATGACACCCTTCCGCAACGAGAAGAATTCGAACTGGGAGGGTGGCTATCGCGTTCCCACGATGATCAAATGGCCCGGTGTCATCAAGCCCGGTTCTGTGTACAACGACGTCTTCTCTCACGAGGATATGCTCCCGACGCTGATGGCTGCAGTCGGTGAACCCGATATCAAGGAGAAACTCCTTAAAGGCCATGAGGCGATTGGCCGTAACTACAAGGTCCATCTCGATGGTTACAACCTTCTGCCGTACTTCAAGGGTGAGGTCAATGAGGGGCCACGCAAGGAGTTCTTCTACTGGACTGATGATGGCCAGTTGGCAAACCTTCGTTACGGGCGCTGGAAGATGGTGTTCATGGAACAGCGGGGCCATGGTTTCGATGTGTGGCAAGAACCGTTTGTAACTCTCCGTCTGCCCAAGCTCTTTGATATCAAGGGGGATCCCTTCGAGCGGGCAGACCACGAGGCAGCAAGTTATCCAATGTGGCGTTTTGATCGCGCCTACCTGGTTCTGCCTGCGGTCGATTATGTTGCGCAGCACCTGGCGACCTACCAGGATTTTCCACCGAGGCAGAAGCCGGGCAGTTTCAACCTGGACCAGGCACTGCAGAAACTGCAAAGCAATCCGGGTTCAAACTAGTCTCGAAACCTTAGAACAAATCCGGCCCCCCGAGAGGGAGCGCCGGATTTTTTTATGCCGCTTATTGAAGAACAGGGTTAGCAGGACTGCGGGTTTGTTCGTCATTCCGGGAACCGGTCCCGTACTCGTACTCGCCGCAGAGCCGCCCTGTTTGATTGTAGTTCTCCATTTCCCACTCCCTGGAATAAAAAAACCCCGGCAAGAGCCGGGGCTGGTGTTGGTGGAGGCGGCGGGAATCGAACCCGCGTCCGCAAATCCTCCGCTTCAGCATCTACATGTTTAGATCAGCCTATTCATTTTAACTGTCCCGATACCCGGCGATCAGGGCGTTCGCAACAGCGATTCCGGTCAGGTTTTAGTGTATCGGCCCCGGACGAGCTTCAACACGATCCTGTGAAATGTGACACCTGAAATCCGGACGCACAGGCACGGCTCCGGCCAGATGGCACCCTACTGGGTATTAAGCAGCGAGTGCGTAGTTGTCGTCGTTTGCAACTATATTTTTGCGACTGGATTTACGTGGTACTCGCCCCACGACATGCAACTGAAGTTTCGCAACCCGCGTCGAAGCCAGGTCGCCCCCAGTGTTCGCATTCTAACATAGTGGCGGTTTGCCGCTTTTCAAGTCTGTGATCAGATCGCATGATCTCGGACAAAGACCTGTCAGAGTGCGAGGGTAGGACAGTTTTTCGAGCGGGAAAGTTCCCTGTAGTCGGGCAGGGGGGCGGACTCGACCTGAATCTCTCTGACTGGACTGGATCATCCGTGACCCGGTGAGATTGACTCCGACCCGATAATGGCCGAAGTCCGGACAACCCGGATAAAAAAACCGGAAGCTGTTCCCAGCTCCCGGTCTGTTCGTTTGATCGAGGTGTTTCGACTTAGCCCGTGAAGCGTCCTTTCTTGAGTCGCTCCGCTTCCATGATCTCTACCTCCCTCGCACCCGAGATGACGATATCCGGGTTGGGCACAAAGTCGATCTCCTCGTCACCCCGGACATAGGGCACAGAGTTGAGGATGACCTTCATGGCATTGATGCGTGCCATGTACTTGTCATTGGAACGGATCACTGTCCAGGGTGCATGGGTTGTGTGCGTCTTCTTGAGCATCTCGTACTTCTGGTTCGTGAAATCGTCCCAGCGTTCCTGCGCCTGCAGGTCGACCTCGGAAAGTTTCCACTGCCGCAACGGATCGGTCTTTCGACGATCGAAGCGGCGGGCCTGCTCTTCCTTGGTGACACTGAAGTAGAGCTTCACGAGGATGGTGCCCTGGCGGACGAGATCTTTCTCGAAGCCGGTCACGCCACGCATGAAGTTCTTGTACTCCTCGGGCGTGCAGAAGCCGAAGATCGGTTCGACCACGGCGCGGTTGTACCAGCTGCGATCGAAGAGCACGACTTCGCCGCCGCGCGGGAACTGGGTAACGTAGCGCTGGAAGAACCACTGTGTGCGCTGGTTTTCGGTTGGCTTGCCGAGCGCAACAACACGGTAGTGCTTCTCGTTCATGTAGCGCGTGACCCTGCGGATGGTACCGCCCTTGCCCGAGGCGTCACGGCCCTCGAACAGGATGATCATGCGTCTGCCGGTCTCTTCGAGATACTGTTGCATGCGGATCAGCTCGGCCTGGTAGGGCTTCAGGGACTGTTCCTGCTTGCGTCGCACGAACGCCTTCTCGGCATCCGGGGTCAATTTCGGTGTGTTCCAGGACTCGATGAGTTGCTCGAGTGAGACCTGTTCACCATCGATATCGAAAAGCTCGTCAGACATGGTTTTTCCTTTGTTATCTCGCCGGGTTCAAAAAGAAAAGTATGAGTTGGAAACGGGATAATTACGCTGATTTCGGTCAGGAATTGGCTGATTTTCCTGACACTGCCGGCATTGCCCGATTGTGTCGTTCAGCGATGGAGCGATCGTCATCTATCAACCATGCTTCAGGATGCGTTCCTGCTGGCGCTTCCAGTCGCGGTCTTTCTCTGTCGCGCGCTTGTCGTGCAGTTTCTTGCCCTTGGCAACGCCGATCTCGACCTTCGCACGGCCCTTTTTCCAGTACATGGCAGTGGCGACGAGGGTGTAGCCCTTGCGTTCGACCAGCCCTGTCAACTTGTCGAGCTCGCCCCTGTGCAGCAGCAGTTTGCGCGAGCGCATTGGCTCGGGATTGATGTGGGTCGAGGCCGTGGGAAGGGGATTGATCGTGCAGGCCAGTAGCCAGGCTTCGCCGTTCTTGAGATGGACATAGCTGTCCTTGATGTTGACGCGCCCCTCGCGCAGCGCCTTGACCTCCCACCCTTCGAGAGCGATGCCGGCCTCGAATTTTTCCTCGACGAAAAACTCGTGGCGCACGTTCTTGTTGAGCACGATGGTGCTGCCGCTGCCTTTCTTCTGTTTTTTTGCTTTCTTCGCCATGGGCGGCAATTCTACAGAGAGACCCGGGCGCTTGCACTGGAATTGGGATATCGACATAATTCCGGTATTAGCACTCTCCTGTCTACAGTGCTAAACAAGGAGCCATGAGCAACACATCATTCGACAACATCGTCAACGAGCGCTCCCAGTATTTTCTAAAGGTGCTGATCGAGCGCTATATCCGCGAGGGTCAGCCCATCGGATCCAGAACTCTTTCGCGTGACAGCGGCCTAAACCTGAGCCCGGCAACGATTCGTAACGTCATGGCCGATCTCGAGGATGCAGGTCTCATTATTTCGCCGCACACCTCTGCCGGCAGGGTCCCGACGATTTCAGGCTACCGTTTTTTCGTCGACTACCTGGTTTCACTCTCACCACCCGGAAAGTCGGAGCTTGAGCAGATGCGTGAACAATTGATGGGTGATGTCGACAGCAAGGCGCTCGTCGAAAAGGCCTCCAGCGCGCTTTCTGAACTCACGCACATGGCAGGCCTGGTGATGATCCCTCGCCATGAACATGTCCTGCTCAAGCAGATCGAATTCGTTCCCCTCTCCGAAACACGCATCCTTGTCATACTGGTCACAAGCGACGGCGAGGTGCAGAACCGTGTCATCGAGACCGGCAAGCAGTTCTCCCAATCCGACCTCGTGCAGGCGCAGAACTTCCTGAATGCCAACTATGGCGGCCAGAAACTCGAGACCATGCGCACGCGCATCATCGACGACATGGAGAAGACCCGGAAACAGATGGATGCTGTCATGGCACAGGCCCTGACCCTGGCGGGGCAGGTATTGGGAGTTGATAGAGAGGAGGGCGACTTCGTGCTCTCCGGACAGACCAATCTCATGGGGTTCAACGAGCTCTCCGATCTCGAGCGCTTGCGCCATCTTTTCGACTCCTTTGCCGAAAAGCGCCAGATCCTTCACCTGCTCGACCGTTGCATGGAGGCTGAAGGCGTGCAGATCTTTATCGGGGAGGAATCCGGCTATGAACCCTTCGACACCTGCAGTCTCATCACTGCACCCTACGAAAACGATGAAGGCGAGGTTGCCGGCGTGCTCGGAGTCGTGGGCCCGACGCGCATGGATTACAACAAGGTGATCCCGATCGTCGATGTGACGGCCAGATTGCTGTCGAATGCCTTGAAACAGAGATAACCAATCCCTATTTTCGCGCTCAGTACCTGACGAGAACAGGTACCAGCCAGTATTGTTCTACCAAAAGTGAAAATCATGTCCGAGAAGCAGGAACAGATGGAAAACGAAGAAACTGAAAGTGCCGTGAACGCGGAGGCAGACACTCCAGCTGGAAATGGTGGCGAGTCGATGAACGATGACAACATCGCCGGCCTGGAGAAGAAGCTCGAGGAGGCGCTCTCGAAAGCGGAGCAGAATCTCGAACTCGCCCTGCGCGCCAAGGCTGAACTGGAAAATGCAACGCGTCGCCATGAGCAGGATCTCGAGAAGGCGCACAAGTATGCGCTCGACAGTTTCGTCAAGGAGCTCCTGCAGGTCTGGGACAGCCTCGAGCTTGGTATCCAGGCAGGGCAGGCCGATGGGGCCGATGCCAGCAAACTCGTCGAGGGCAGCGAGCTGACCCTCAAGTTGCTATCGGATGTCATGGACAAGTTCGGCGTTGAGCAGATCGATCCGGACGGCAGTCCCTTCGACCCCGAGGAGCACCAGGCGATGGGCATGCAGCCGCGGGACGATGTTGCGCCGAATACGGTCGTGGCGGTCGTACAGAAAGGCTACAAGCTCAACGGACGTCTCGTCAGGCCGGCCATGGTCATGGTTTCACAGTCTGCATAGAGAGAAGCTTCTCATTATATTTCATATAGTTGTCGATTTTTATTCAAAAATTTTTCAAGTTTAGAAAAAAACACCAAATTTCTCTGT
Organism: Chromatiales bacterium; assembly: GCA_050116235.1. Taxonomy (GTDB): domain Bacteria; phylum Pseudomonadota; class Gammaproteobacteria; order Chromatiales; family Chromatiaceae; genus Sva-25. The sequence goes on from JASFPB010000011.1 coordinate 11,357, forward strand.
TTTTTCTGTTGAAACACCCGCAATCGGCACTATCTAGCTAGAAGCAACGTATTTAACACATTCTGAAGAATCTGGAGAACGCCATGGGCAATATCATTGGAATCGACCTCGGTACGACCAACTCCTGCGTCGCCGTGATGGAAGGCGAAAAAGCGCGGGTCATCGAGAACTCCGAGGGCGATCGTACGACACCCTCGATCGTCGCCTACACCGAAGACGGCGAGGTACTGGTTGGCCAGTCTGCCAAGCGTCAGGCTGTCACCAATCCCAGGAACACACTGTTCGCCATCAAGCGACTCATTGGCCGCCGTTTCGAGGACGAGGTCGTCAAGCGCGACCAGGACATCGTCCCTTATACAATCGTCAAGGCCGACAACGGTGACGCCTGGGTCGAGGTCAGCGGCAAGAAGATGGCTCCGCCGGAAATCTCGGCGAAAGTCCTTCAGAAGATGAAGAAAACCGCCGAGGACTACCTGGGCGAGCCGGTGACCGAGGCTGTCATCACGGTCCCGGCCTATTTCAACGATTCCCAGCGCCAGGCTACGAAGGATGCCGGCAAGATTGCCGGTCTCGACGTCAAGCGCATCATCAACGAGCCGACCGCGGCTGCGCTGGCCTATGGCATGGACAAGAAGGGCGGGGACCGCAAGATCGTCGTCTACGATCTGGGTGGTGGTACCTTCGACGTCTCCATCATCGAAATTGCCGAGATCGATGGCGAGCACCAGTTCGAGGTTCTCTCAACCAACGGTGACACCTTCCTTGGCGGTGAAGATTTCGACATGCGGATCATCGATCACCTCGTGAAGGAGTTCGAGAAAGAGCAGGGCGTCAACCTGCGCCAGGATCCGCTGGCACTGCAGCGTCTCAAGGAAGCCGCCGAGAAAGCCAAGATCGAGCTCTCCTCGAGTCAGCAGACCGATATCAATCTGCCCTATATCACTGCAGACCAGACCGGTCCGAAGCACCTCAATCTCAAGCTGACACGTGCCAAGCTCGAGTCGCTCGTTGAGGAGCTGGTCAAGCGCACCATTGAGCCCTGCAAGGTTGCGATGAACGACGCAGGCCTGTCGACCTCGGACATCGATGATGTCATCCTTGTCGGCGGTCAGACGCGCATGCCCAAGGTACAGGAGACCGTCAAGGAGTTCTTCGGCAAGGAACCGCGGAAGGATGTCAATCCGGACGAGGCGGTTGCAATGGGTGCAGCCATCCAGGGTGGCGTCCTCGGCGGCCACGTCAAGGATATCCTGCTGCTCGACGTTACACCGCTGTCTCTCGGTATCGAGACACTCGGTGGTGTCATGACCAAACTGATCGAGAAAAACACCACGATCCCGACGAAGGCACAGCAGGTCTTCTCGACAGCAGATGATAACCAGACCGCTGTCACCGTGCACGTCCTGCAGGGCGAGCGTGAACAGGCATCCGCGAACAAGTCACTCGGACGTTTCGACCTGACCGACATTCCGCCTGCGCCACGCGGCATGCCGCAGGTCGAGGTCAGTTTCGACATCGATGCCAACGGTATCCTGCATGTCTCTGCAAAGGACAAGGCAACCGGCAAGGAGCAGTCGATTCGCATTACGGCCTCTTCAGGTCTCTCCGAGGACGAGATCGACAAGATGGTCAAGGATGCGGAGGCCCATGCCGAGGATGACAAGAAGTTCCACGAGCTGGTCGGTGCACGTAACAATGCGGACGCCATGATCCATGCGACCGAGAAGAGCATGGAAGAGCTTGGCGACAAGCTCGATGGTGGTGAGCGCGCCAACATCGAGGCAGCAATCAACGATCTGAAAGCTGTGCTCGATAGTGATGACAAGGAGGCGATCGAGGCGAAAACCAAGGCTTTGACAGATGCATCGGCGAAGATGGCCGAGAAGCTCTACGCCCAGCAGGGCGGGGCAGCCGGAGCCGGCGCCGAGTCTGCATCCGATGCCGGAGCATCCGGTTCGTCCCAATCCTCCGCAGAGGATGATGTCGTCGACGCCGAGTTCGAGGAAGTCCAGGACGACAAGAAGTCCTGATGCGCCGGGATGTCCTTGTCTGCCCAAAGCAGGCAAGGGCATCACACGAATAACTCAAACAAGCAGAAGGGTCGTAGCCAGCAGGCTTCGACCCTTCGTGCTGAGCGATAGCAAGAGAAAAGGCGGGCCATGCCGTGCCGCCTTGCAGTGGAAAAGAGCATGTCAGATCGGGATTACTATGAAGTGCTGGGCGTCGACCGCAATGCGAGCGAAGCCGACATCAAGAAGGCCTATCGCCGACTGGCGATGAAATTTCACCCTGACCGCAACACGGGTGAAGACGCAGCAGAGGCCGAGCAGAAATTCAAGGAAGCCAAGAAGGCTTACGAAGTCCTGTCGGACCAGCAGAAACGCGCTGCCTATGACCAGTTCGGGCATGCCGGTGTCGATTCAGGTATGGGTGGAGGACCCGGTGGCGGTTTTGGCGGAGCAGCCGATTTCGGCGATGTCTTTGGCGACATCTTCGGCGATATCTTCGGCGGCGGGAGACGCGGCGGCGGTGGCGGACCGAATGCCCCCCGTCGAGGGTCTGACCTGCGCTACAGCCTCGAGCTCTCGCTTGAAGAGGCCGTCAAGGGAACCACCGTCACGATCAAGGTGCCGACCTGGTCGACCTGCGAGACCTGCCATGGCAGCGGGGCCAAGCCCGGCTCCACGCCGAAACCCTGTGGCACTTGTGGCGGTGCCGGACAGGTGCGCATGCAGCAGGGGTTTTTCGCGGTTCAGCAGACATGCCCGACCTGCCGCGGAAAAGGCACCATCATTGAAGAACCCTGCACGAGCTGTCGTGGCCAGGGCCGTGTCCACGAGGAGAAAACACTTTCCGTCAAAGTGCCGCCTGGTGTCGATACCGGCGATCGCATCCGTCTCTCGGGCGAAGGCGAGGCGGGTGAGAACGGAGGTCCGCCGGGCGATCTCTATGTCGAGACGCTCGTCAGGGAGCACAAGATCTTCCAGCGTGACGGCAGCAACCTCTACTGCGAGGTGCCCATCGGATTCGCTGCTGCGGCACTCGGGGGGGAGCTCGAGGTGCCGACTCTGGGTGGCAAGGTTATGCTGAAGATCCCCCCGGGAACCCAGAGTGGTAAGATGTTCCGCATGCGCGGCAAAGGTATCAAACCCGTCAGGGGAGGCCCGCAGGGTGACCTGATCTGTCGTGTCAATGTCGAAACACCGGTTAACCTGACGGATCGTCAGAAGGAACTCATCCAGGAACTCGACGAGACCCTGACAGGCACTGGGAACAAACACAGCCCGCATTCGCATGGCTGGCTCGACGGTGTGAAGAAATTTTTCAGTGACATGGGGTTTTGACCATCAAAGGATTCGCAGCATCTCTTCGTCCGGGTTTGGCGGCCATCGTTGCACTCTTCAGCATGCAGCTGCAGGCTGATGAAGGCGTCAGGGACGAGGTTCGCGAGCTCACAGAGACGATCAAGAGCACGCTGCTTGACAGCAGCATACCCTTCTACTCGAACCTTTCCGGCAAGCCGATCCCGATGAAGGTCTTTGACGAGAAGGACCCGGGGCGCGAGATCATGATCACGCCCGGAGCTGCCTGCATCATCGTCTATATCTGCCCGGCCGGTGACAATTACTGTGGTGTGGAGTATCACGGCCTCAACGGCATCATCAGCGATATCGATGCGACAACGCTCGTCAGTCACTACATGCTGGAGGATGAGCAGGACAAACCCGCTTGCACACGTGATGGTGCTGCCTTCTTCGAGGTCAGGGATGTCAGCGGCGGAGACGTGCTCAACATGCGTGCAGGCAACAGCCCGCGCGCCGACAGGATCGGCAAGATACCGCATGATGCGACCTGTCTCGAGAACCACGGCTGCATCGAGGGCTGGTGCCGCGTCGAGTATGATCACAGGATCGGCTGGGTGAACGGCCGCTACCTCACCGAGAGGCTGTCACGTGCCGGAGAGGGCTGTATATCCGCAAGGGAGCGCCTGCTGCAGGCAGAGCCCTGAATCCTTCTGCTGGCCGCGAGCAGCGGCTCTTGTCGAAACCGGGAAGGCCCGTTCAAAGAGCGTAATCCCACTCCCCGGCAAAGCGAACAACCTTTCCGTGCCGGATTCCGGATTCCGGATTCATCAGTTCGTTATAGAGAGGCACCAGCGCATCAGGCTGTTTCACGGTCGAGGCATCCTCACCGGGATAGATGCTCTTGCGAAAACGTGTCGAGGTCGCGCCGGGATCAACAGCATTGACGCGAATATCGGAATTCTCGAGTTCATCTGCCAGCACACTCATGAGGCTTTCGAGCCCCCCCTTCGCGGCGGCATAGGCTCCCCAGTAGGCTTTTGGCTTCTCTGCGACAGCATCCGTTGTCAGCACCAGGGATGCTTTCCCGGCGGCGCGTAGCAAGGGGAGGCAGGCGTGTGTCAACAGGAAGCCGGCGTTGAGGTTGACTTGCATGACCTGGAACCAGATGTCGCTCTCGTAGTCGTCGATGCGGCTCAGGTAGGGCAGGAAGCTTGCGTTGTGCAGCAAGCCTTCGAGGGTCTGGAAATTGTTGCCAATGGTTTCCGCCATCCCGAAGTAGTCATCGGGCGAGGCGCCGGTAAGGTCCATGGGGTAGATCGCCGGTTCGGGCGAGCCATCATCAAGGATCTCGTCGTAGAGCCGTTCCATGGAGGGAACATCCTTGTCGAGCAGGACAACTGTCGCCCCGGCAGCCGCAAAACCCTTGCTGACGGCACGGCCGATGCCGTTACCCGCACCGGTTACGAGAATGGTTTTATCTTTGAGTGTTGACATCGTGAGGTCCCGATTCGTGCAGCCGCTATTGTCGCATCATGGACCTGTTGCGCCAAACGAGCCAGAGCTTCTTCACGGGGGTGAGGTCGACGGTC
>JASFPB010000012.1:0-16238 GCA_050116235.1 Chromatiales bacterium
CCCGAATGGGCTGCTTGCTGTCGGCGGGGACCTTTCCGAAACGCGGTTGCTCAACGCCTACCGCTCAGGCATCTTCCCCTGGTTCAGTGACAACCAGCCACTGCTCTGGTGGTCTCCCGATCCGCGTACACTCCTCTTTCCCGACAGGCTGCATGTATCGCGCAGTCTGTGGAAGACCCTGCGCAGGGATATCTTCCGTGTCACCTTCGATACTGCATTCGAGAAGGTGATACGCAGCTGTGCGGAGATCCCGCGGGCCGATCAGGACGGCACCTGGATCACAACAGGGATGTTGCGGGCCTACGGCGAGCTGCACCGTCACGGTCACGCCCACTCCGTGGAAGTATGGCGTAACGGTGAACTTGCTGGCGGGCTTTACGGGGTCGCAATCGGCGCTGCTTTCTATGGTGAATCGATGTTCAGTCGCGAGCCGGACGCATCGAAAATTGCACTTGTGAAACTGGTTGATAAACTTGCAGCAGCCGGCTTTTTATTTATCGACTGCCAGGTAGGCACGGAGCACCTGATCAGTCTTGGAGCAGAATCTGTCGATCGCAGTGAATTTCTCGAGCTCAACAGCCGGGCTATCAAGACGGCGGTAATGATTGACTGGAAACATACAGGCGAATCTGGTGTGAAAAGATGACCCAGGTGACGATCAACCTCTACCAGGGAATGTCTCACCCCTGCAGCTACCTTGCTGGCCAGGTTGCATGCATGCACGTCGTCGATCCGAATTTCCGGATTTCGCCCGGCCACTACGGACGCCTGCTGGAGAGCGGCTTTCGTCGCAGTGGCGACATGGTCTACCGACCGGGCTGTCGTGAGTGCCATGCCTGCATCCCGGCGCGAATCAGGGTCAACCGCTTTCAGCCGAACCGCTCACAGCGCCGTACTCTCAAAAAGAACAGCGACATCGTCATCAGGAGCAGAAATGCCGATTTCGACGAGCAGCATCTCGCGCTCTATCGCACCTATCTCGCCAGCAGGCATGCCGACGGTGAAATGTCGGCAAGCACGATCGACGACATGCGGCGTTTCCTCGTCAGCGACTGGTGCGAAACCATGCTTATCGAGGGATGGCTTGGTGAACGACTGGTGCTCTCCGCTGTCACAGATGTGGTCGACAACGCCCTTTCGGCACTCTATACCTATTTCGATCCCGATCTGCCACAGCGCAGTCTCGGGACCCTGGGCATACTTCAGCAGATCGAGGCATGCAGGAGCCTCGGTCTAAGACACCTCTACCTGGGATACTGGATCGAATCCTGCAGAAAAATGCGTTACAAGTCAGACTTCTCGGCACTGGAGACGCGCGACCAGGAAGGCAACTGGTCGCTTCTCGGTAAGCAGTCAAAGACCACAGCAACCAGGGGGAACATCACGTGCGCCTGATATTACTTGCAGCCTTGCTGACCATCCTTGCTCCGATGCAGGGCATCGCAACCACGAGCAATGTCTGGTCGAGCGTACCTGCCCCGAGCGACGGAGAAGCCGAATCCATCGGCGGTTATGCAAACGGCTGCCTCAATGGCGGTGAAGCACTCCCGGCCGAGGGCCGTGGCTACCAGGTCGTTCGCCTCTCCCGTAACCGTTACTACGGGCACCCAGTCCTGATTGACTTCATCCAGGACCTTGGCAACAGGGTTGCCGACAAGAATCTGGGTCTGATGCTGGTGGCTGACATGAACCAGCCGCGCGGCGGCCCGATGCCAAGCGGTCACTCGAGTCACCAGAGCGGTCTCGATGCAGATATCTGGCTACCGCTGGACTACAAGCGCATCGATGGCAAGCGTGACCACCTCAAGTCCGTTGCGATGGCAGACCGCCACAAGTACACCATGAATTACGATGCCTGGAGCGACGGCCAGGCAGAGCTGATCAGGCTCGCCGCCGAGGACCCCCGGGTCGCACGCATCTTTCTGAATCCACGCATCAAAATGGAGCTCTGCGACATGGAATGGGAGGACCGGAACTGGCTGCGGAAGATTCGTCCCTGGTTCAAGCACCACTCCCATTTCCACGTGCGTCTCAAGTGCCCCCAGGGCAACGCGGCCTGCAAGGACCAGGCAGCGCCACCGGCAGGCGACGGCTGTGGCAAGGAGCTGGCCGAATGGCATCCTGACAAGCGCAAGCTCTGGAAGAAATCGTCCGGCAAGAAATCCAGGCCGCCACTGCCTCAACAGTGCAACCAGGTGCTCTCGCGCAAATAGGCGTCCGGTTTCTGTTTATCCCGGACGGGACATTCATTGATTCACAGGTGCATATTTTAGTAATTGCTTATATACTGAAAAGATCTACCCGATACTGCTGATGAGAAGAACTATGAGACTCCAGAATACGGCTGTAAAACTGGCCCTGATGACGGGACTGGCAGGAATTGCCGGTCTTGCTACCGCTGCCAACCCCGTTCCGGCCGCAGCGCCCTATGGCCAGCCGATGAATACCCCGTTTCCACCGCAGCCGCAGTACCAGACTCCGCCACCACGCATGCAGCCGATGCCTCCCCGGCCCTTTGTTCAGGCTCCGCCTCCTTACACGCAGCCGATACCTCCCCGGCCTTATTTTCAGGCTCCGCCTCCTTACAGGCAGCCGATGCCTCCCAGGCCCTATGTACAGACTCCACCGCCTCCGGCTGCCGGCACTCTTGCACCTGCACCCGGTATAGAGAGCGGTTATCCCTATCACGCCTGGAGAGAAAGGGATAACGATGGTCCTTTCGACTGGGGCCCCTGGAGCGATCGGGAAGGAGATTGGGGCGTCAATGACCTGTTTGGTGACTGGGGCAGCCTGTTCGACGGCACGGGACGCCTGGAAATGGATTTTGAAGTGGATATGAGCATGGATTTCGATGCCGAGGCGGATGCGGATGCTGATACCGACACCCAGTTCCGCGGCGACAGCTATTACCGCGGATATGAAGGTTATGGCCCCTATGGCCAGCACCCGCTCTACCCCCCCGCTCCCATGATGGCGCCTCCTCCCGCCCCAATGGCGCCTGCTCCCCGGGGGGGAGCAATTCCCCCGGCAACAAATCAATCGCCAGTAGTGCAATAACGAGTCACCGGGCTGGATGATGCAGGCACTTCAAGAGAGCATCCATTTCCGCAACAGGCATGTTCGGAAATAATCGGGATGACATAAGGCGGTTCTTTATCGCTTGCTGGAACAGGCGGGAGGAGCCACTCTTCTCACTCTCTCCGCTCGAGCAGCAGGTATTACAGGTTATCGAACTTCATCCTGAATATCACAAAATGTTCGAACAGGGTGAAGCACTGGTCCGGAAAGACTTCCCTGGCGGTACCGAGAGCGGCAATCCCTTCTACCATCTGGGCCTGCATCTCTCCCTGCTGGAACAGATCAGCACGGACAGGCCGCCGGGCATCAGGCAGCTTCATGGAGAATTCAGAGCCTCATTCGGCGAAGTGCACACCGCGGAACACGCCATGATCGAGGTGCTGGAAGCCGCATTGTGGGAAGCCCAGGCGAATAACAGGATGCCGGATGACGCGCTTTACCTCGAAGCCCTGCGAACGCGCCTCAGAGAGAAACAGGCAGGATGACGTCGACCCGAACCGGAAGGTGATCGGAGAGGGGAAAATCCTCGACGGCCGGGTTCTCCGTTACCAGTCCTTCGGTGACGAGAATATGGTCAATCTTCTTGACGGGTTGCCAGGAGGGATAAGTAGGAATACCCCTGAGCGTCTCAACGAGTCCGGTTTTCTCGAGGAACTGCTCAAGGGGCCTTGACCCGCTGTCGCAGTTGAGATCACCCATGACAATGTTGTAGTTGCTCTCGGCGAGCAATTCGCGCAGAAAATCCATCTGGCGCAAGCGGCCACGCTGTCCCAGCGCAAGATGCGCCAGAAGAATCGATAACTTCTGCTTTCCCTTTCCGTAATTGATCACCATGGCACCGCGCCCGGGCAGCCCCGGCAGTCGGTAGCTGTGAACCGAGTGTGGCTGGACCTTGCTGAGAAAGCCGTTTCCATACTGTCCAAGGTGGCCGATATCGCGGTTGACCTGCTTGTGCCAGTAGCTGAAGTCTGCCTTGTGCGCAAGGTAGGCCGTCTGGTCGACGAATGCGGAACGCAGGCTGCCGGCATCGATCTCCTGTAATCCCACCACATCATAGTCACTGATCATTGTGGCGATGCGGTCGAGATTCTGTTTTTTTACAGGATGCGGCAGGAAGTGTTGCCAGCTCTTGGTAATGTAGTCACGATGCTGTGTCGTCTCCATGGCGCACTGGATGTTGTAGCTCAACAGCCGGAGACGTTCTCCGGCCGCAAGTCCGTTGAGAGCACCCTGGGACATCAGATCTGTAGCTGTGACTATTACTGGCTTGCAGCAGATGAGCGTCTGTTTGCCCTGGCCTTTTCGATCAGATAGTTCACATTCTCGAACTTCTGTTGCCAGGTGCTGGCCTTGCCGCCACGATAGTGCTTGTCCACGACCATTACCGGAACGCCGGAGACGCCGTATTCACCCGCAAGTTGCATGGCGTCCTGCATCTTCATGTTGACCTCGAAGGAGTCCATTGCCGCACGAAACGCATTGATATCCACACCTCGCGAAGCGAGGAATTGCTCCATCTCCGCCTGTGTCGAGAGCTTGTTCTTCTGGATGTGGATCATCTGGAAGATTGCCTCGTGATGCTCTTCGATCACGCCTATCTGCTCGAGGGCATAGTAGGTCCTGGCATGCATCAGCACATTGGGACGGTTGAAAGTGGCCGGAATCCGGACAAATTCGACATCAGCCGGCAGAGCCGAAAGCCAGTTATTGAGGTAGGGCTCGAGGGTGTAACAGTGAGGACAGCCATACCAGAAAAATTCTGCAACCTGGATCTTACCCTCGGTTTGCAGGGGTGTCTCAAGTTCGTGATAGTTGACACCCTCAACCGGTGTGTATGCCTGCTGTGCAGATGCAGTCGTTGCGGTGAGGCTGATCAGAAGCAGCAGCAATAGTGGTTTCATTCTCTCGGTCCTCGATCAATGCATGGTTTTCGTCAGGTTAGTGTGCGCGTCAGGGATCCACGCACAATTCTCGCTATTATCCTACAGACAGCCACGGAATAACACGTGAAATCAGGCAGACAGCCAGAAAGTAACAGGGCCATCGTTGACGAGCGCAACCTGCATGTCGGCAGCGAAAATGCCGGATGCCGTCTCAGGGTGTCGTCCCTGCATCTCATTGACCAGCCGGTCAAATAGTCGCGAAGCTGTTTCGGGTGGCGCCGCCGAGGTAAAGCTGGCCCTGGTGCCCTTCTGTGTGTTGGCAGCGAGCGTGAATTGCGGCACGAGCAGTATTCCGCCACCGGTGCTGGCGACACTCAGGTTCATTCGACCGCTCTCATCGGGGAAGACCCTGTAGGAGGCCAGGCGATCCGCCAGCTTGCCGCAATTCGCCTCCGTATCACTCTTTTCGATGCCGACCAGTACGAGAATTCCCCGGCCGATCTCTGCGACAATCTCGCCCTCGACGGTGACGCTTGCCTCTGTGACACGCTGCAGCAGGCCGATCATGACAGTTGAGTGCTGGTTTGTAGGAATTTTCCTACATGGATTTCAGGTAATTCTGATAGCAACGGGAGTGTTCGTTTCCTATGCTGAACCTGTCGTCGAATGGAATGACATGGAAACGTCATCGCATTTATCCAAAGAAGGCGAATGGATGCCATCTTGATCACCAACCAAGCCAGACGACAATTTCTATAACCCGGCCAGATTCTGGCCGGTTTTTCTTTCCAGGGCCTGAAACAGGGACAAGCGCATGCCGCTAGGCGTCTCAGACTTTCTCCAGCTTGCGCATGCCGTTTGGCAACAGTTTCATATCCGCAAGAGAGGCCACGAGGGCAGAGAGGAAGGTAGCCTCCTCTTCGTAGACAAGCTTGTAGTACTGGACTTTCATGGTCAGCGCACTGCCCAGAAGAATTCCGGCGAAGGCGATGAACGAACCGATCGCCAGCGTCGAAATTCCTGTGACTCCCTGGCCGATCGTGCAACCCATTGCCAGCACACCGCCAAAGCCCATGAGAATGGCGCCGATGAAGTGGGACAGAAAATCCTTCCCGGACGCAAACCACTCGATGCGAAAGCTGCCGGAGATCAGTGCCCATAACAATGACCCGAGTATGACACCAACCAGTGCAACGACACCAAAGGTCAGGTAGGCACTGTCAAAGGACTGACTGGCGTAACCGAATGTCTGGCCCATTGGATTGATGAAGGTGAAGGATTGCGGATTCAGGGGTCGGCTGTCTGCTGGCTTGCCTTCGGAACTGTCGGACAGAAACTCCCAGTTCTGGACATAGGCTGAGAGGCCGGTCGGCTCCTCATCCACATTCACCATGACACTGCTGCTGACATACCAGGCGGCGAGAACCGCAAGACCAACGACAAGCCCGCCGAGAATATTATCCTTGCTGCCACGGAAGTCTGCGGAGCGGAATACGAGGATCAGCAACAACAGACCAAGCAGGAGGCCGATGACGAGACGGGCAGCTGCGCCATTCTCGGCACCGGCAATGATGGTCCCGAGATCCTGGTTGCGAGCCAGGTCGATGGAGAGCGGACGAATCCAGTCGTAGAAAATCAGGGTGAAGAGCGTCTGGTCACTTCCGGGAAAGGGGTTGATCATGTAGAAGGCAATGACAGCGATGATGAGCACCACCATGATCGACTTGAGATTGCCGCCACCGACACGGATGAGCGCCTTGTTGCCGCAACCGCTGGCGAGCGTCATGCCGATACCAAAGAGGATACCCCCTAGCAGGTTTTCAGCCCAGATCAACTGGCCGTTACGGTAAGGAGGAAAGGCGCCATCTGCATCGACAAGGCCGATGCTTTCAAGTATGACAACACCAACGAGGGCGACAGCTATGGCGAAGAGCCAGGAATTGAGGCGCCCCTTGTCCCCCATGTTGACCCAGTCCGAGACCGCGCCCATGGTACAGAAATTGGTCTTGTTGACAACAGCGCCCATGATCAGCGCGATGATGAAGATCGCCCCGAGAAAGACGGACTGCGCCGTGGCAAATGATTCGAAAAGCATCTCTCTTCCCTCACATTGAAGTCGTTCTTGTGCCGGCTGCTTCGAGGTAGCCGTGGCTGCGGATTCTAGCAGCAGGGCGATCAGTGATAAAGATAATCCAGCATAATCAGCCGCTTGTGTAGCGGGTGGGGTCCCCGATACCTGCCTCTTCAAAGCCGCGTTTGCGCAGGCGGCAGGAGTCGCAAACGCCACAAGCCCTTCCTTCCGCATCCGCCTGGTAACAGGATACCGTGATGCTGTAATCCACGCCGAGGGCAATCCCTCTTCGGATGATCTCTGCTTTAGTCATCTGCACAAGTGGAGCATGAATCTGCACTCTCTGCCCCTGGACAGCGCGTCTTGTCGCCAGGTTGGCAACCTGTTCGAACGCCTCGATAAACACTGGCCGACAGTCCGGATAGCCTGAATAATCCAGGGCGTTGACACCGATGAAGAGATCGTCTGCCTCCAGCACCTCGGCCCACCCGAGAGCAAGGGCGAGAAAGATGGTGTTGCGTGCAGGCACGTAGGTCACAGGGATGCCCGGGCTCTCTTTCTCGGGTACGCTGATGCTGTGATCCGTCAGTGCAGATCCGCCGATCATATCAAGCGCCATCGGCAGAACGAGATGCTCGCGGACACCGATCGCAGATGCAACGCGTTTTGCAGCAGCCAGTTCTGTAGCGTGCCGCTGGCCGTAGGAGAGGCTCAATGCATAGCAGTCATAGCCGGCATCCCTGGCAATCGCCAGCGCTGTTGCCGAATCGAGCCCGCCCGAGAGCAGCACCACGGCCCTCTCAGACACCGGGCCGATCTCCCCACAAGAGTTTGTGAAGCTGGATCTGGAAACGAACCGGCAGACGGTCTGCAACAATCCAGTCGGCCAGCTTGCGTGCTTCGAGGGCTTCATAGACCGGCGAGAAAAGCACGCAGCAACGCGAGAGAAGCGCATGCTCAAGCAGGAGCGCTTTCGACCAGTCGTAGTCGTCGCGATCTGCGATGACGAACTTCACCTCGTCATCGCTTGTCAGCAACTCGAGATTACTCCAGAGATTCCTGTCGACCTCACCGGACGATGGAGTCTTGATATCCATCACCCGCTTGACCCGATCATCAACATCCGCGATATCGAGAGCTCCGCTGGTTTCAAGCGAAACCCGGTAGCCCGCATCGCAAAGCGCTACGAGAAGCTCAAGGCAATCCCTCTGCGCCAGGGGCTCGCCGCCGGTTACTGTGACATGCTCGGTACCGAAAGCAGCAACCTCGTCGAGAATTGAATCCAGAGCGCGGGTTTCACCTCCCTTGAAGGCATAGCTGGTATCGCAGTAACTGCAGCGCAGCGGGCAGCCGGTGAGCCTTACGAAAACCGTTGGCAGGCCCACGAGGGAGCTCTCCCCCTGCAGCGAGCAGAAGATTTCTGTGATACGCAGCGAGACCATCGATGCAGGAGGAGATCAGAAGCTCGCGAGTCGCTGCTGCGCCAGTTCTGCTGCTGGAGAATTCGGGTAGTGATCGACGAGGCCCTGAAAGACCATTTTCGCCTTGTCATTCTCTCCCTTGAGGCGATGGATATGGCCGACCTTGTAAACAGCATCCGGCACTTTCGGGCTCTCCTTGTAGCTCTCGACGAGCTCTCTGAAATGGCTCATCGCACCATCGAGATCATTGTTGGCATAGTGCGCCTCGCCAAGCCAGAAACAGGCATTGTCGGCATAACTGCCTTCGGGATAGGCCTTCAGAAAAGCGTTGAAAGCTGCGATGGCCTCCGGGAATTTCCTCTGCGTCATGAGCAGATCGTAGGCACGACGATATTCCTCGCGCTCGCCATCCGGAGCAACAGGCGGCGTGACAGCGGGCGGTTCATCGATCTGCTTCCCGGCCGGTTGTTCCCCGGGCTGTTTTTCGAGCGAAACCGGCGCTTCACGTGCAGCTCCGGCATCACTGCCACCGAGGCGGCGCTCGATATCGAGGTAGAGTTCCCGCTGCTGGCTCCTGAGTTGTTCGAGTTCGAATTTGAGTTCCTCGATCTGGCCGCGCAACTGGTTGTTCTCCTGCTGAAGCGCATCGACCCGGTGGGTCAGTTCCGTGACGACCTCCATCCGGTTTTCAAGCTTCTCTACGCGCCCCCAGAGAGTTGCCGAGGCGGGAGTCGTAACCAGCAGTGCGGCTACCAGCAGTGATGTTCGCAGCAGCATTATCAGTAATCCAGGAAGGCCCGGCGATTTCTTGCCCAGGCTGTTTCATTGTGTCCTGGATCGGCGGGACGCTCCTCGCCATAACTGACGACCTCGATCTGTGATGAGGCAACCCCGCGCGACATCAGGTAGCGGCGTACCGTGTTGGCACGACGTTCACCGAGCGCAAGGTTGTATTCCCGCGTGCCACGCTCGTCACAGTGCCCCTCGATCCTGACGCGATTGCCAGAACCTGCGAGTCGCGATGCATGAGCATCCAGAACCGGCAAATCTTCACTGCGAATATTGCTGGAGTCGAATTCGAAGTAGACGGTTTTCGAGTCGATACGCTCCTGCAGCGTGGCTGCGTCGTAGCCATAGGCGCCACTGCCGCCTTCGCCAGTGCCATCCCCGTCCCTGGCGCCACCGCTGGAGCTGCAACCCGTGACCGCGACAGCTGCGCCGGACAGTGCAAGCGTGATAAATGCTCTTCTCTTCATTCAGGGTTTCCTCTTGATTAGAAAGGGCGACCAGGCCGGGTCACGAACCTCGCCCGACTGTGTCGCAAGACGTTGCTGGACATCATAATCGACTGCCACGACGGATAAAACACCACCCGCAGCGGCGTAGACGACCATGCTGCCATTGGGCGCATAACTCGGTGACTCGTTGAGTGCGCCGGTGCTGATGGTCTGCATGCCCCTGCTGTCAAGATCCAGTATAGCCACCTGGTCATTGCCGGAACGGGAAATCAGGGCGAGGCTCTTGCCATCGGGCGACCAGGAGGCATCAGCATTGTAGCTGCCCTCGAAGGTCAGGCGCTGCGGCGAACCTCCCGTGGCCGCCACGCGATAAACCTGCGGCCTGCCGCCACGATCGGAAGTGAAGGCGACCCACTGGCCATCGGGCGACCATGTCGGCTCGGTGTCGATGGCATCGCTGAAAGTGAGCCGGCGCAGCTGGCGGCTGCCCATTTGCATGATATAGATGTCCGGGCTGCCATCCTTCGACAGGGTGAGGGCGAGACGGCTGCCGTCAGGCGACCAGGCCGGGGCGCCATTGAGACCCGGGAAATCGGTCAACTTGCTGCGGTTGCCGCTCGTCAGTTCCTGGAGATAGATCGCCGGCTTGCCGGTTTCGAACGAGACGTAGGCGAGCCGCCTGCCATCGGGCGACCAGGCTGGCGAGAGGATCGGCTCGTTCGAGGAGAGGATAGTCTTCGCATTGTGGCCATCGGAGTCAGCTACCTTGAGTGCACGCGAATTCCCACTGGCGACGACATAGGCGATGCGTGTTGCAAAAGCGCCGCGCTCGCCGGTGAGTTTCTCGTACACCAGGTCAGCGATATGATGTGCTGCAAATCGCTGGTCTTTCGATGGCGCTGTGACAGCCTCGTTGAGCAGCAGTTGTGAATCTGCTGTGTTGTAGAGCTTGAACTCGGCCTGGTAACCACCACTGCGGTTGATCAGGCGACCGACCACCAGATACTCGATCCCGGCCTTGCGGAAGTCTTGCAGATTGGCCGGTTCGGAGTAGTCGGGCGCACCCGGCTGCCTCATCGACGCTGTCGGGTTGAAACGTCCCGAGCGCTTCAGGTCCGACGAGATAATCCGGGCGAAATCAGCCGTCGGCGGTGTCCCTCCGCTCCCGGCCCAGGTGAAGGGGGCGATTGCAATGGAGACGGCGTCAGCATTGCCACCTGTGATCTCGATGGTCAGTTCCGCATTGGTGACCTGCGGAATTCCGATTAGGAGGACAAGCAGTCCTGCAAGGGCTCTTCGCATTATTGAATTCCAGTTGGTGAAAACTTCAGATTCAGCGTTCTGAACCTGTCAAAAGCCTTGCCAGTTGGCACAGGCAGTGGATCCGCCGCTTGCAAAGCCTCCTGCGCGGATCCGTCAAAGGCCGAATCACCGCTGCTGCGGGCAATCCTCACATCGGCAACCCCGCCGCCGGGAAACAGCTTGACCTTGAGCGTCACCTGCAACCCGGAGGCAGTTCCCGGCGGGCGTCGCCAGTTTCGCGTAATCTTCGAGCGGATCATACCGATATATTTGTCATATTCCTTGCCGCCACTACCACCACTCATTCGACCCGCACCGCCGGTACCGGTTCCGCCTCTCTTCTGATTGGCGCTCAAAGCCTGCCCCGACTGGCGTGCGGCTGCGCCGGTCGTGCTGGCAGCCTCTGCTGCTTCCTGCGCCACCTCCCGCTCGCGGCGCTCGGCCTCTTCCCTTTGGCGCTTCTCTTCGGCCAGTCGCTGCTTCTCGGCTTCTTCCTTCTTGCGTTTCTCCTCCGCAAGCCGCTTTTTCTCAGCCTGCTCCTTCTTGCGCTTCTCCTCAGCCAGCTTTCGCTGCTCTTCCTCGCGCCGTTTCTTCTCGGCGGCAGCCTTGCGCTCTTCCTCGAGGCGTTTTTCGCGTTCTGCAGCGAGTCGTTTCTCTTCCTCTGCCTGCTGCCTGAGCTTTTCGAGGCGCAGACGCTCCTTTTCAGCCTCCTCGCGCAAGGCTTGCAGCTCGGCCGACTCCTTGCGCTTCAGACCGATCACCTTCTGCTGCTGCAGGGCCATATCCTCCCGTTTGGTCTCGAGACTTTCAGCGATCCGGTTCTCCTCCACCACGACCGGAATCGACTCGTCGGGTTGCGGAGACTGGATAGGCGCGGCCGAATCCATGTAGCTGACCTGCTGATCTCTCGCCCAGAGAAAAAGCAGCAGCAGACCGAGATGCAGCAGGATTGACAGTATCATGGCCTGCGGATTGTGCCGAATCATGGCAAGCACGGATCACTCGTCCTCGCCGGTCATGGTCATGAGGCGCACGGTCTTGCCTTCCACACCCTGCTGCATCAGGGTGTCCTGAAGCGCCTGTAACAGCCGCAGCACGCGATCATATTCCACCTTTGCGGCGCCATAAACCATCACTTCACGCCCGGGTTCGGCAAGCGTTGCTGCAACAGCATCGGCGATGGCGCCGGCCTCCGTCACCTCGTAGTCGCGCTCGCCCGAGTCGTCATTGAAAATGAAATAGCGATTGTCGGCATCGACACCGACAAGAATCGGCGGCAGATCCTCGGCAACCTGTGTAGCACTGCCGCGGGTGACAGGGAGGTCGACATCGACATTGCGCACCAGCAGTGGTGCCGTCACCATGAAGATGATCAGCAGCACAAGCATGACGTCGATGTACGGAACGACATTAATCTCGGCCATCGGCTTGTTGGTACGTTGACGGCGCGACATGGAATCAGCTCGCGGCAGGAAGCTGGCGATGCATGATGTTCAGGAATTCCTCGGAGAAATCCTCGAACCGGCCATCGAGACGATAGGCCTCGCTGGAATAGCGGTTATAGGCCACGACCGCCGGGATCGCAGCGACCAGGCCCATGGCGGTGGCGACAAGTGCCTCGGAAATCCCGGGCGCAACCATGTTGAGGGTTGCCTGCCGTACGCCGCCAAGCGCATGGAAGGAAGACATGATTCCCCAGACGGTCCCGAAAAGTCCGACATAGGGACTGGTCGAGCCGATGGTCGCAAGCGTCGGCAGAAAGCGCTCGAGGCTGTCCGTCTCGCGATTCTGGGCAACACGCATGGCGCGCCTGATGCTCTCGAGCACATTGGCTGAGTCTTCGCGGGCACGATCCCGCGACTTGATAAATTCACGAAAACCGGCGACAAAAACCTCCGCCATCGGACCGGAATCCGCGCCATCATGTTTCTTGTAGAGTGTGGCAAGGTCCTTGCCACTCCAGAATTCCTCTTCGAAGACGGCTGATTGCTCGCGCGCGCCCGAGAGGGTGCGGGCACGATCGATAATGACATACCAGGAAACGACTGACGCGAGTACCAGCACGAGCATCACGGCCTGAACCACGATACTGGCATCGAGAATCAGATCCAGAAAATCGATTTCACCTGACATTGTTGATCTCTTGCATGATTGAATCCGGGATTGCTGTCGGCCTGAAATGCTCATGGTCGACGCAGGCAAGGGTAATCTCGCCCTTGCAAAGTAATTCGTCACCACGCACGACCTGCTGTTCGAAAACCAGCGAGGCGCGTCTCATCTGCCTGATCGACACGATTACCTCGAGCAGGTCATCCAGTCGCGCCGGTGAGAGGTAGTCAATCCTGGCGCGGCGAACCGCAAAAACGACACCCTGCTCATCGAGTAACTGCTGGTTCTCATGGCCAAGTGACCGCAGCCACTCGGTGCGGGCGCGCTCCATGAATGCCAGGTAGTTGGCGTAATAGACGACGCCGCCGGCATCCGTATCTTCGTAGTAAACACGCAGTTGCAGCCTGAATTGGTTGTCAGTTATCTGCATGATTGCCGGCAGTGATAACAATTGGAGTCTGTGACTGGAAAGTGCACAGAAGGTTCCATCGCTGTCTCAGGAGTTCTCATTGAAGAGATCTCCCTCCTGCCGGTCATCTCGCGGCGGCTTGAGTCCGAAATGCAGCCAGGCAGTATTGGTCGCCATGCGGCCACGCGGCGTGCGCATGAGGAATCCCTGCTGGATGAGATAGGGCTCGAGGACATCCTCGATGGTACCGCGTTCCTCGCCGATGGCTGCCGAGAGGCTGTCAACGCCCACGGGGCCGCCATCAAATTTCTCGATGATCGCCTGCAGAAGACGCCTGTCCATGTTATCGAAGCCGCTGGCATCGACATTCAGCATATTCAGCGCATCATCGGCAACAGCAGCAGTGACCCGGCCATCGGCCTTCACTTCGGCGAAATCGCGTACGCGGCGAAGCAGCCGATTGGCAATCCGGGGCGTGCCACGCGAGCGGCGGGCAATTTCGCGCGCGCCCTCCTCTTCCATCTCGACATCGAGAATGGCTGCCGAGCGCTGCACGATATGCGTCAGGTCTTCCGGTGAATAGAACTCCAGTCGCTGTACGATGCCGAAACGATCGCGCAGTGGCGAAGTGAGCAGACCTGCGCGTGTCGTCGCACCGACCAGCGTGAACGGCGGCAGATCCAGCTTGATTGAACGTGCGGCAGGCCCCTCACCGATCATGATGTCTATCTGATAGTCCTCCATCGCCGGATAGAGCACCTCCTCAACGACGGGGCTCAGGCGGTGGATCTCGTCGACAAAAAGCACATCGTGGGGTTCGAGATTTGTCAGCAACGCTGCGAGATCACCCGCTTTTTCGAGTACCGGACCGGACGTCTGACGCAGATTCGCATCCATCTCGTTGGCAATGATGTGTGCGAGCGTGGTCTTGCCGAGACCGGGTGGACCGAAAATGAGCACATGATCAAGGGCTTCCGATCGCTTGCGGGCAGCACCGATGAAAATCTCCATCTGGTCACGCACCGTCGGTTGCCCGACATACTCGCGGAGACGGCGCGGCCGGATGGCACGGTCGATCGCCGCTTCCTCACCACTCTCCCGGGCACTGACAAGACGTTCGATTTCACTCATGTCACTTCTTCACCATGGATTGCAGCGCTGCCCGGATGATCTCCTCGCTACCAAGCCCGGCGTGATCCACGGAGCGTACCATGCGGCCAGCCTCGGCGGGTTTGTAGCCGAGTGCAACGAGCGCGCTGACAGCCTCGTTCAAGGGCGAATCCCCGGCAGCCTGTGTGGCTGTGGAACTGCCCCCGGGCAGTTCCATGGAATGTTCGTCATCGAGCTTGTCTTTCATCTCGATGATCAGGCGCTGTGCCGTTTTCCTGCCGACACCCGGAATCCGCGTCATGGCAGTCACATCATCGGCATGCACGCAGGAGGCAAATTCCGGGGCATTCATGGTCGAGAGTATCGCAAGCGCCATTTTGCCACCGACCCCACTCACCTTGAGCAGCGCACGGAAGAGCCGCTTCTCCTGCTCGGCATGGAAACCGTAAAGCACATGGGCATCCTCGCGCACCATGAGGTGGGTATGCAGGGTGACCTGCTCCCCTGTTTGCGGAAGCTCGTAAAAGGTCGACATCGGAGCCTCGATCTCGTAGCAGACGCCGTTGACGTCGAGCAGGAGAAACGGCGGCTGCCTCGAGAGCAGTTGACCGCGCAGGCGGCCGATCACCAGCCTGCTCCCTTCGCCAGCCGGTTCGCAGTCCCGGCCATGTGGGCATGGCAGAGGGCGACGGCCAGCGCATCACCCTGGTCTTCGCTGAGTGGAGAGTCAATGCGCAGCAGGACCCGGACCATGTGGCTGACCTGGCTCTTGTCGGCGCCGCCGGAACCGGCGATCGCCTGCTTGACAAGTCGCGGGGTGTACTCGGAAACAGGCAATTGAGCATGCACGATCGCAGTGATGGCTGCGCCGCGCGCCTGGCCGAGCTTCAGGGCCGAATTCGCGTTGCGTGCCATGAAGACCTGTTCGACGGCTGCCTCGGCAGGAGCATAGTCACGGATGATTTCGGAGACCCCGCTGAAAATCTCGCCGAGGCGTTCGCTGAACGCCTTGTCGCCGATACAGATACGGCCGCTCGCTATATGCCTGCTGTTGCGGCCATCGAACTCGATCACGCCATATCCCGTGTACCTGGAACCAGGATCGATGCCGAGAATACGGGGCATTCAGTCAGTCCAGCTGCTCGAGAAGTTCTGCCGGTATATCGGCATTGGTATAGACCTCCTGAACATCGTCGAGATCCTCGAGCGCATCGATCATGCGCAACAGCTTCCCGGCATCCTCCTCCCCGAGTGTCGACATGGTTTCGGCACTGAAAGTCACCTCGGCATTTCCCGGCTCGAGTCCTGCTGACCTGATTGCGCTCTCGACAGCCTCGAAATCTTCCGGGGTAGTCATGACATCGATGGAACCGTCATCGTTGGTTACAACATCTTCGGCACCTGCCTCGAGGGCCGCTTCCATGACGGCATCCTCGTCGCCAGTCTCGAAGCTGATGATGCCTTTCTTGCTGAACATATAGGCCACGGACCCGTCGGTGCCAAGGTTGCCACCATGCTTGGTGAAACCGTGGCGGACTTCCGAAGCAGTGCGATTACGATTGTCCGTCAGGCAGTCGACAATAACCGCCGTACCGCCCGGCCCGTAACCTTCGTAGC
>JASFPB010000013.1:0-16125 GCA_050116235.1 Chromatiales bacterium
CGAACTCAATCAGCAACTCCAGCAACACATCGATTACAACATCCGCATGCAGCCCGGTATACAGAGCTGTGAAGAGACGCTGACGCTGCAGCGCGGATCCTGTCGGGACACTGCCTGGTTGCTGGTTCAGATTCTGCGTCACCTTGGCCTGGCCGCGCGCTTCGTTTCCGGTTACCTGATCCAGCTCAAACCCGATGAAAAATCCCTCGATGGTCCTTCCGGCACGGATCATGATTTCACGGATCTGCATGCATGGACCGAGGTTTACCTGCCCGGTGCGGGCTGGGTCGGTCTGGACCCGACATCCGGGCTCTTCGCCGGTGAGGGGCACATTCCACTCGCCTGCACCCCGGATCCGATCGACGCCGCCCCGATCACGGGCGCCTCGGACAAGGCCGATGTTGAATTCCGGTTCCACAACGAAGTCACGCGCATCCACGAGGACCCGCGTGTCACCAGGCCCTACAGCGAGGAACAGTGGGGAGAGATCATGCACCTCGGCCAACAGATCGAGCGGGATCTTGTCGCGAATGATGTGCGACTGACCATGGGTGGCGAACCGACTTTCGTCTCCATCGATGACATGGATGGCGCCGAGTGGAATATCAACGCCCTCGGCGAGAAGAAGCGGGAACTGGCTGTCGATCTCCTTCAGAGGCTGCAGCAACGTTTTGCGCCGGGCGCCGTGCTTCATTACGGACAGGGCAAGTGGTACCCGGGCGAACCGCTGCCTCGCTGGGCACTTGGTTGTTTCTGGCGTGCTGACGGGGTGCCTGTGTGGAACGATCCTCGCTGGCTTGCAGACGAGAATCATTCATCGCAGCTCGATATCCCCGATGCGCAACGCTTCGTCACAACACTGACGCGCTATCTCGGCATTTCGGATGAGACGGTGCAAGCCGGCTACGAAGATGCTTTCTATTACATGTGGAAAGAGGGGACTTTGCCGGAAAACGTCGATGTCTCCGACAGCAAGCTCGAGAACAAGCAGGAACGCTCGCGCCTGAGACGGATATTCGACCGGGGCCTTGGCAAGGCAACGGGATATATCCTGCCTTTGAAGTGGGATGATTCTGCCTCGAACCCTGGATGGGCGACCTTGCCATGGTCTTTCAGGCGCGGTCGTCTTTTCCTCTTGCCGGGTGACTCGCCAATGGGCTACAGGCTGCCGCTTGATGCGCTGCCATGGGTAGAGAAGGGCGAGCGTGAGACTTTCATCGAGCGTTGCACCTTTGAGCCGCGGCCGGAACTTGGTGATATCTATGGCGAAATCGCACGCCGATACCAGGTCGTACGGCCACAGGCATCCGGGCCCTTCGGATACAGGGAACAGCAACCATCTGGCAATGCAGCAGAGACCTCCTCCGCTGTCAGCGAGAGAGAACTTCCCGGGGTGGAAGCCGGCAAACTGATACACACGGCCCTCTGCGTGGAACCAAGGGACGGCAAGCTCTACGTCTTCCTGCCGCCCGTAACCCATCTGGAACACTTTCTCGACCTGGTCCGTTCCATCGAGGCAACCGCCGCCGAGTTGAAAATGCCCGTGATCCTGGAGGGGTACGAACCGCCCGGCGATCATCGCCTGAAACGCTTTGCAATCACGCCTGATCCGGGCGTCATCGAAGTCAACATCCATCCGGCAAAGAGCTGGGATGAACTCGTCGCAAATACAGAGGCTCTCTACGAGGAGGCACGGCTCTCGCGGCTGGCGACCGAGAAGTTCATGCTCGACGGCCGCCATACCGGTACCGGTGGCGGCAACCATGTGACCATTGGCGGGCTAACGCCGGCAGACAGTCCAATGCTTCGCCGGCCTGACCTGTTGCAGAGCCTCGTCACCTACTGGCAACATCATCCCGGGCTCTCCTATCTTTTCAGTGGCCTCTTCATCGGCCCGACCTCGCAGGCCCCACGCGTCGATGAAGGGCGCGACGAAAGTCTTTATGAACTCGAGATCGCCTTCCAGCAGATCCCGGAAGGGGAGACGCCGTCACCCTGGATCGTCGACCGGCTGTTGCGAAACCTGCTGGTCGATCTGACCGGCAACACCCATCGTTCGGAGTTCTGCATCGACAAACTCTATTCACCGGAGAGAGCCAGCGGACGTCTCGGCCTGGTTGAATTCCGTGCTTTCGAAATGCCGCCGCACGCGCGCATGAGTATCGTGCAGATGTTGCTGCTCCGGGCACTCATCGCGCGCTTCTGGCGGGAGCCATACCGCAAAAAACCGGTGCGCTGGGGAACCGAGCTGCATGACAGGTTCATGTTGCCGCACTATGTCTGGCAGGACCTGTCGGATGTCATTTGCGAACTGCAGTCATTCGGTTATCCGGTCAGCCTCGAGTGGTTCGCACCATTCCTCGAGTTTCGCTTTCCCCACATCGGCGAGATTACCCGGCAGGATATCCATCTCGAACTCAGGACGGCAGTGGAACCCTGGCATGTCCTGGGCGAGGAGGTGACGGCCCAGGGCACCTCGCGATTCGTCGACTCCGCGGTGGAACGTCTGCAGGTCAGGGTCAATGGCATGACAGAGGATCGCCATATCGTGCTGTGCAATGGCCGGCGCGTACCCTTGCGATCAACCGGCCGCAGGGGGGAATTTGTCGCCGGAGTGCGCTACAAGGCCTGGCAGCCGCCTTCGGGGCTGCATCCGACCATCGGCGTCCATACGCCACTCGTATTTGATATCTACGACACCTGGAACAGGCGCGCAATCGGTGGTTGCACCTATTTTTCCGGACATCCGGGCGGACGCAGCTACGAGACCTTCCCGGTCAATGCCAACGAAGCCGAATCGCGTCGCATTGCACGTTTCCGTGATATCGGACACACCCTGGGAGAATTCGATCCCGAATTCGAGGAGACGACCCGTGAATATCCCTGGACGCTGGACCTGCGCAAGCCCCCCGGGTGCTAGACGGCTGTTTCCCTGCGGATGATAAATGCGTAAAGTCTTCTACAGCTGCATCGCATTTTCACAAGAACAATCACCTTGAAACAGAAATCGACTGAGACCACACCGGATAGCGCACGCTCGCTCTGTGCGGACTATATTCCGCCCGGCTGTCACGATGAAATGTGCGATCCGGCGGGAGAGGTGCGTCCGCACTGGCTCTATCTCATGGAGGCCCTTGAACAGATGGGGCCGGCGGAATTGCGCAAGCGTCGCGATGAAACCTGGCGCCAGATGCGCGAGAACGACGTCACCTACAATTTCTATGGCGAGCGAGGCGGTACGGCACGTCCCTGGAAACTCGATCTCATACCGCATCTCCTCGAGAGCGATACCTGGGCCAGCCTTGAAAGCGGGCTCATGCAGCGTGCTGAATTACTCAACCTGCTGCTGCAGGATCTCTACGGACCACGAAAGCTCGTCAGCCAGGGAGTACTGCCGCCAGAGTTGCTCCATTCGCATCCCGGATACCTGATTCCCTGCATCAATCCCGGGATGGCCATGTCGAGTCAGCTTGTCTTTTATGCTGCCGATCTCGTGCGAGATCGCAACGGCGAGACATGCGTTCTCAGTGACAGGACCCAGGCTCCCTCCGGTTCCGGCTATGCACTCGAGAACAGAATCGTCATTTCGCGCGTGCTGCCAAGCCTTTTCCGGGATTCGCATACACACCGACTTGCAAGCTATTTCAGAACCGTGCGCCATACGCTCGACAGGCATGCGCCCTCGAGCGATGAGAAAGAGGCAACCATCGTCCTGCTGAGCCCGGGACCTGCGAACGAGTCTTACTTCGAGCATGCCTATCTAGCCAACTATCTCGGCTATACGCTTGTCGAAGGCAGTGATCTGGTCGTGCGCGAAGAGCGGGTATGGCTCAAGACACTGGAGGGATTACGCCCCGTCCATGTCATCCTGCGCCGCATGGATGACAGCTACTGCGACCCTGTCGAGTTACGCGAGGATTCCTATCTCGGGGTCCCGGGACTGATGAACGCAGTGCGTGCCGGGAATGTTGCTGTCGCAAATCCGCTTGGCAGCGGTATCCTCGAAAGCCCGGCTCTCTTGCGGTACCTTCCCGAGCTTGCCCGGCTCCTGCTTGGACAGGAACTCATGCTGCCGTCTGTGCAGACCTGGTGGTGCGGTGATCCGCTCGAGCGTCAGCATGTCCTCGACAACCTGGAGAAACTGGTTATCAAGCCCGTGCATCAATCCATCGGTTTTCGATCGCGCTTCGGGGACGAATTATCGACTGCAGACCGCGAGGGGCTCAAGGCCAGAATTCTGGCTAACCCCCTGCACTATATCGCCCAGGAGCGTCTTCCGATGTCGAGCCTGCCGGTTTTCGATGGCGACGGCCTCAAACCGCGCCACGCTGTCTTACGCGCATTCCTTGTTGCCGAGGAACATGGTTACATGGTGATGCCCGGAGGGCTGACCCGGGTCGGTTCCAGCAATGACCAGCTGATCGTGACAAACCAGGCGGGGGGGATCAGCAAGGATACCTGGGTGCTTGCCACAGAGCCGGAGAAACAGGTCAGCCTCCTTGGCGAGCGGCAGCATGCTGTCTACGTCCCGGAAAGGCATGGCGCTGTTCCTGGTCGCGTCGCAGATAACATGTTCTGGACCGGCCGCTATGCCGAGCGCGCGGAATTCGTCAGCCGCCTGCTGCGCCTGGCACTGCAATTTCTCGAGACGGGGGAGGGTGCAGGAACCCAGGCGTTCAACAGGCTGCTCGTGAGCGTGACGAAACAGACCATGACCTGGCCGGGTTTTCTCAACCTGCCTGCGGGTGATTCAGAGGCTGCGCGGAAGGAGTTATGCCGTGTCATTTGCGATCGCTCCAGCTCCGGCACCCTGATGCAGACACTGGCGTCCTTTCTGCGCTCCGCACGCTCGGTTCGGGACAGACTCTCCTCAGACACATGGCGTATTATCAACGATATAGATGATGAATCTAATGCACTTTATAATATCAAGCCGGGTAACATCATCGATGCGCTCGATGAATTCGACAATCTCATCACGGCCCTGACGGCTTTTTCAGGGCTGACACTCGAAAACATCACGCGTGGCCGCAGCTGGCGTTTTCTCGACATGGGCCGGCGAATCGAGCGCGCCCTGCAAATCAGCCGGCTGCTGGAGAGCATGCTTTCCACATCCCGTGGAGTCGACGACGAGAGTCTCCTTCGTGACTCTGTGCTCACCGTCGTGGACAGCCTCATGACCTACAGACGGCGCTATCGGGAGGATGCAGAGCTTCCACTAATGCTCGATCTCGTCATTTGTGACGAGAACAATCCGCGTTCACTGGCCTACCAGATGACAAGGATCGAGGAACACGTTACCGGCCTGCCCGACAAGCGGGATACGGGCAGCCGCAGTGAAATCGAGCGACTCGCTCTCGAAACGGCAACACTGGTCAGGCTTGCGGATATCAATCGTCTCTCCACAACGTCGGAACAGACAGGATCGCGCGAGTTGCTGCATGAGTTTCTCGGTGTCCTGGCCGGGAGACTCCCCGCGCTTTCCAATGCCATCACTGCCGCTTACTTCCAGGCTGCCGAACTGCCGCATCAGCTTGTCAGGCTGCGTTCGGGGGAAGAGTCATGAGATACCGTGTCACCCACTCGACAACCTATGACTACAGCAGCAATGTGTCGCTCTGTCACAACGTGGCGCGCCTGCTCGTACGCAACACCCGGCAGCAGCGTTGTCACTCAAGTGCGTTGCACATCGAACCGCAACCATCCAGCGTGAACGAATGGACAGATCTGTTTGGCAACAGGCAGGTCAACTTCTCAATTGAGAAGCCCCATAACCGGCTGGTCGTTCGGGCAACCAGCGAGGTTGAGCTGGAAACCGGACCAGCTCTTGACATGCTGTTTCCCGTCAGCTGGGAGAGTGCTGCAGAGATGATGAAAACGGAAAAGGATACCGACACACTGGAGGCCAGACTCTACCTCCTTCGTACGGACTTTACCGGGGCCGGACCGGAAGTCCTCGAGTATGCGCGCCCCTCGTTTCCATCGGGACGCTCACTGATCGAAGGCGTGGAAGACCTGATGCATCGTATCAACCGGGATTTCACCTATGACCCGGGATTCTCGACCATCGCAACCCCGCTGCAGGATGTCATCGCCCACAAGCGCGGCGTGTGCCAGGATTTTGCGCATTTCGCGATCGCCTGCCTGCGCTCGATGGGACTTGCGGCGCGCTATGTGAGTGGCTATATCGAGACTCTTCCGCCGGAGGGAAAGGAGAAGCTTATCGGCGTGGATGCGTCACATGCCTGGTTCAGCGTCTATGTGCCCCAGCGTGGCTGGATGGATTTCGATCCGACCAACGCCCAGATACCTCTCGACCAGCACATCACGACAGCCTGGGGCAGGGATTATGCGGATGTCGCACCGCTAAAAGGCGTTGTCTATGGTGGTGGAAAGCACCGCCTTGGAGTGGCGGTCAATGTCGAGCGCCTCTAGAGGCACCTCTTGTTACCAGGAATGCCCCGATCGAGGGAAGGGCGATACAACTTAGCAATCGAGTGGCAGCGAAGGCATTTCGTTGAATGCCCGGATGACTTTCTCGTCCCAGCTCTTGCGCAGTGACTGCAGGTAAGGGTGGTCATCGGCAAACGAGTGGTAGCAACCTTCCATGAGACTGTCGCTCTTGTAGACAAGCAGTTCGATTGGTGGCCCGACGGTTGCATTCGAGCGCATGGTCGAATCCATGGAGACTAGCGCACAGCGCACAGCCGAATCGACATCTGTGTCTGCGCGTATGATCCTGTCGAGGATCGGCTTTCCGTACTTCTTCTCGCCGATTTGCAGGAATGGCGTGATATCCGAGACGCTGATGAAGTTGCCCTCGGGATAGATCATGAAAAGTTGCGGCTCCTCGTTGCGAATCTGCCCGCCAAGGATGAGTGTCGCGGCCGGATTGAAGCCTGCGTTGACATCATCAGGGGAGACATGTCGTTCGCGTTCAGCCTTGTTGAGCTTGCCCACATAGGCCGCCGCATCGGACATGTAACGCATGTTTGCAAGTGACTCCTCGGCGCGCTCCGAAATATCGCGTTGCACACGGTTGAGAACACTCTGGGTGGTTGCAAGATTACCGGCGCTGAGCAGGACATACTGTCGCTCGCCATCGATACCCCAGCGGTGCATCTTGCTGTAGGTACTGACCTGGTCTGCTCCCGCGTTGGTACGCGAGTCGGAGCAGAAGACCAGACCCTCATTGAGCTTCAGCGCGAGACAGTAAGTCATGATTCGTGTTGTCGTTTGCCACGGGAGGCAGGAATTCTAGCAGTAGAGCAGGTCAGGGAGTATGGCATCTCTCATAACCGGCCCGAAGCACTGATAACATCATTGGCAATATCGGCAATTTTCCTGTTGGTGCTCATGGCGAGCCTGCGCATGGCCTGGTAGGCCACGTCCTCGCTGCACTGCTTGCGCTGCATGATGAGCCCCTTGGCGCGCTCGATCGCCTTACGCTCTGTCAGTGCGCTCTCGATTCGCCTGAGGCGTTCATGCTGTTCCATGGATTGGCGATGACGCGTGATCGCGACCTTCAGCAGGGGTTCGAGACGTTGCGGATCGAAACCCCTGATGACATAGGAACTGATACCGTTTTTCAGTGCAAGATTGATTTGCTCGACGCGGTCATCATCGGTGAAGAGCAGAACCGGCAGCTTCTCGGCCATTCGCGGAAGTGAATCCTGCACCTTTTCGAGTCCCTGCGTGATCAATAGCAGTGCATCGAGGGTCTCATCAGCGATGATCGATTCAGGATCATCATCTGGCGAGAAGTGTCCAGCAAAATGGACGAAATCGAGCCCGGACAGGGCAGTCGGGGCATCCTTGTCTTCCGAGATGATTGCCAGTCGCCACACGTTGGCCATACTCCACGCTGAATATTGATGAGAATGATGCAATTAGCATGCCATGGAGAGGAGAGCCGCTGTTCACCGGGTGAAACAGACGGGATCTTGCCAATCACATACAGCCCTGATCGCACTTGAAACAGACAGACGATGCTCCTGAGAGACGGCGGCATACGGGAGCTGCATGCTATGATGCGGCCTGTGCGTCGACATGCTTGCGGTAATTCTTGAGACTTCTCTACACCCTGTTGCTGTACCTGCTGATACCGTTCGTTCTGTTGCGGCTGTGGTGGCGTGGGCGCAGGAATCCGGGATACCGCCAGCGCGCTGCGGAACGCTTCGGTATCTACCACCGCCCCGTTCCCGATGGTTGTATCTGGATCCATGCCGTCTCTGTCGGCGAGTCCCAGGCAACACAGCCATTGATGCGCTGGATCAGTGAGAATCTGCCGGACGTTCCTGTCGTAATCTCGACAACGACACCGACCGGTGCAGACCGTGTCGAGCAGATGTATCGTGATACGGTGACCCACGTCTACTTTCCCTACGATCTTCCATTCGCGATCAGGCGCGCACTGCGAGCTTTCCAGCCGAGGCTGATCGTGGTAATGGAAACCGAGATATGGCCCAACTTCATGCATTTATGCACCAAGCGAGGGATGCCGGTCGTACTCGCGAACGCCCGACTCTCCGAGCCATCCGCAAAAGGCTACCGGCGCATCCGCGCCCTGATTGCACCCGCAATCAGGAGTTTTACTGCCATTGCTGCGCAAAACCACGAGGATGCCGAGAGATTCATCGCGCTTGACGCCGACAGTGAGCGCGTCCATACCTGCGGCAGCGTCAAGTTTGATGTCCGCATCCCTGCAAGCATCAGGGAACATGGCGAGCTGTTGCGAACCTCGTGGGGCACTGGACGCCATGTCTGGGTCGCTGCCAGTACCCATCCCGGCGAGGACGAACTGCTGCTCGATGTCCACAGGTCAATCCTCGCGAAATTTCCGGATGCGCTACTGGTGCTGACACCCAGGCATCCCGAACGCTTTGATGATGTCGCGGCCCTGGTTGACCGACAGGGATTCAGTTATTGCAGGCGTTCGGAAAACCCGGTCTGCAGGCAGCAAAGCCAGGTCTATCTGGGCGATACCATGGGCGAGCTCACGGTTTTTCTTGCAGCAGGCGATGTAGCCTTTGTGGCGGGAAGCCTCATGCCCGTCGGAGGACACAACGTCCTGGAGCCTGCCTCTCTCGGCCTGCCTGTAATCGTGGGTCCGCATATGAAAAACTTTCTCGCAATTACACAACTCATGCTCGATGCAGGAGCCCTTGTGCAGGTCGCCGATAGCAGTGAGCTGACCCGGGTTCTGCTCGAACTCTTCGAGAGTGCGGAAAAACGCACAATAATGGGCCAGGCAGGCCTCGACGTGGTCGAGCGTAACCAGGGAGCACTCGATTGCGTCGCACAGCTTCTGCAGCAATCCCTGAAACAGTCATCATGAAAGACAGGATTCTGTTATTTCTTCTGCCATGGCTCTACCGCCTGCTGATCGGGCTGCTCATGGCCACCTGCAAGGTGCGTTTCAGTCGCCGGGAATCACTCGAAAAACTCGCAGCAGAGGGGTCAAGCTGGATTTTCGGCTCCTGGCACGAGAACACCGCTGTCAGCGTCTATACGGAGAGAGACACCGGCTGCGCCATGATGGCCAGTGACAGCAAGGATGGCGCCATCATCGCTCGCGGCATCGAGCTTTGCGGAAACATCCCGGTACGCGGTTCCTCTTCAAAGGGCGGCTCAAAGGCTGCCAAGTCAATGGTGAGACTGCTGCGCAAGGGGCACCCGGCCGCCATCACCCCGGATGGACCGCGAGGCCCCCGGCATGAGCTGCAAACGGGCATCCTCATGATCAGCGCCATGTCGGGGTGTCCGATCGTGCCTTACCACTTCGTTGCTGACCGGCAGTGGATCTTCACCTCCTGGGACCGTCACCGCCTGCCGAAACCCTTTTCGACGGTCTGGGTTTCGCTGGGCACTCCCTGCTTCGTGGACAGAAAGCGACTCACGGAAGAGCCTGACGAAGTACGCCGTGAGGTGACCGAATCCATGATGGAGAATGTCGCCAATGCCGAGCGGCTTGCGGGGTTGGGTGAAGATTAGGACGCAAAGCTCGCAGAGAAACGCAAGGGAGGCAAAGATATGTTTTGTCGGTCGACCTTCCTGGAAGCTTGGACCTCTCGGCGAAGATTCGCCCGCAGTGCGGGCTCCCACGAAACCATCGTCATTGCGAAAGAGTGAAGCGACTTCGACAATGCCGGGCTTCGACTTCAGCACGCGCCGGAGCAATACGTGAATCTCACGAGGAGAAAACCTCTGAGTCCTCTCTTCAAACGCCTGCCAGAGAAAGCACGAGCTTGACGACACCGAAAATCAGCAGGATGAAGAGAATCGTCAGAATAATTCCGAGAACGATATAGGTAGCCGGTTTTCCTTTGGTGAAATCCCTCTCACGCGCCTTGTTGCTTTGCACACCGAAAAAGGCGGCCAGCACGCTCCCGACGTGTGCCAGCAGGCCGGGCTCCTGCGGGTCTTTTTCTCGAGGTTCCGCCATCAGAAGCTGAAGCGCTTCGGCTCGGGAGCATTGATCAGCGGGGGCAGGGCGGTCTCGAAAAGCTCTTCACGGTGGAAGATCTCGTCTGCAACACGTGTGACCAGTTGTGCGCTCGCAGATGCTCCCTGACCGACGACCTGGAACAGGCGGCCGCCGGTCGCAAGCAGCTTTTCAAACATGTCTGTCGGGACCGGCAGGCTGCCTGTGACGGCAATGGCATCGAAGTGGGTAAGAAATTCATATGAGAAAGCATCATCGATGACGAGATTTGCGTCCTGGATGCCAAACGCAGCAAGGTGCTCCTGCGCCTGCCTGGAGAGTGATTCGAAAATCTCGATGGATGTCACCTCGTCGCTGAGCCAGTCCAGGCAAGCCGTGATATAGCCACTACCCGTGCCGACCTCGAGAACCCTGTCACCGGGCTTGATTGCCAGTGCCTGCAGCATACGCGCCTCGATTTTCGGCGACATCATTGTCTGACTCTCTCCGATCGGGATCTCCGTGTCGGCAAAAGCCAGATCCCTGTATTCCTCCGGAACGAAGAATTCGCGTGGAATCTCTTTCATGACATTGAGCACATCCTCATCGATGACATTCCAGGGACGGATCTGCTGTTCAATCATGTTTTCTCTGGCTTGATCAGTGAGCATCAGGCAATCCTCGTAATTTTCCAGCGATGAAGACTACGGTGTGGAACCCAACCGGTCAACCGGTTGTGGCTCCTCGCGAAAACCGGGAGAACGGCCTGGATAGCAGAAACTGCGCAATACCACGGCGCCACGGGACAGGAATCATGCAGGCAAGAGAGGCGCTGCAGCTTCTACAATCATGTATTTCGATATATTAATATATTAAATAACAGAAGGTTGAGAGTTTATTGTAATGTATTTTATTCTTATCGGATGCGGATGCATACAGACGTATCGTATATAGTAAGGCGATGGAATCCCGAATGGACCAGAGTATGAGCAAAACAAGTCTGCCGATCCTCGTCTTTCTGCTGCTGATGCCGACTCTCCTTTTGGCGGCATCGGAAGGCGAACTCGAAGCCGGTTTCGTCAATCCCGGATATCACACCAAGCCGGCCTGGTTCAAGGAGTCGTTCCTCGATATACGCGAGGACATCGAGGAAGCCGCCGGAGAGAGCAGACGTGTGATGCTCTACTTTTACCAGGACGGCTGCCCCTATTGCGAAAAGCTGCTGAAGGACAACTTCGGTAACCGGGGTATTGCCGGAAAAACACAGCAGCATTTCGATGTCATTGCCATCAACATGTGGGGAGACCGCGAAGTCACCGGCGTTAATGGCGAACTCACGACGGAGAAAAATTTTGCACGCGACCTCGAGGTACAGTACACGCCGACGTTGCTTTTTCTCGACGAGAGTGGCGCACCTGTCACACGTCTCAACGGCTATTTCCCTCCTCATCAGTTCAACATCGTGCTCGACTATGTCGCCGGCAGGAAAGAGAAAGAGATCGACATCCGCAGCTATCTGGCCCAACAGGCTCCCGTTGAAGCCAGCGGCAAACTGCATCTCGAAGAGGGCTTTCTGACAGCGCCGGTCGACCTCTCCGCGCAAGGAGAGAAACCGCTTCTCGTGCTGTTCGAACAGAAACAGTGTCCCGAATGTGACGAGTTGCATCTCGATATCTTCCAGCGCGAACCTGTACGCAAGTCACTGGATCAA
Source organism: Chromatiales bacterium (assembly GCA_050116235.1). Classification (GTDB taxonomy): domain Bacteria; phylum Pseudomonadota; class Gammaproteobacteria; order Chromatiales; family Chromatiaceae; genus Sva-25. Next base: position 12,135 of record JASFPB010000013.1, read on the forward strand.
TACCGCGTTGCGCTACTGGATCTCTGGAGCACGGATGCCATCACGACCCCGCAAGGAGGCCGGACGACAGTGAGTGCGTGGGCTGATGCACTCGACATCCGTTACGCGCCGAGCATGCTGATTTTCGACAGTGAGGGCAGTGAAGTCTTCAGGACCGAGGCCTATCTGAAAGCCTTTCATGTCCACGGTGCGCTCGATTACGTGCTGGATGGCGACTACCTCAGCGAACCCGAGTTCCAGCGCTACCTCCAGGTGCGCAGGGAAGAGATGGAGGCGCGCGGCATCAAGGTCGATATGATGGAGTGATGCGCAAAGTGTCATCACGAGGAGGCCACAGGCCGACGTGGTGATCTCGCTCCCGAGACAACACACAATAAAGGGATTGCCACGGTCGCTGCACTCCCTCGCAATGACAGGATGAACTATTTCAGCGGAACAAGCTCTGTGATTGGTGTCTCGTTCTTCGCATCGACCTTGCCGTACAGGTCATACAGCGCCGCCTGGAAGGCTTCCTCGATAACCGGGTGGTAAAAGGGCATCTGCAACAGCTGCCCGACTGTCAGGTCCTGTTCGATCGCCCAGTTGACGAGGTGTGCAAGATTCTCGCCCTTGGGTGCGATCATCTCGCTGCCAAGAATGCGTCCACTTGCCTTGTCACCGTAGACGCGCAGGATGCCCTTGTTCTTGCCCATGATCAGTGCGCGGCCGACCGGCGCAAAACGGATTTCACCAACGGCCGTTGTCTCGGGATCGAGATCGGCGAAGCGTGCTCCGACCTGGCAGATATTCGGATCGGAAAAGGTGATGTTCAACGGAGTCTTGCGACGAAAAGCCGTGATCGAACCGGACACCGCATTGTGTCCCGCGATGCGTCCCTCGTCACCAGCCTCATGCAACAGTGGGCGCTCGCCACTGACATCGCCAGCGATGAAAATATGGGAGTCACCGATCTGCATGGTGTTGCGGTCATAAACCGGAATACCCCGAGCATCGAGCTCGATACCGGCGGCCTCGAGATTGAGGCTTGCGAGGTTCGGCTTGCGACCGATAGCGACGAGCAACTTGTCGACGCTCTTGCTGTTGTCACCGGCTGTCACGACAAGCTGACCATTCTCTCCCTCGCTCACCTCGGCACCTATGCCGAGCCATAACGGAAACTCCTTGCCGATGAGCTGGATTGCCTCCTTGCTCACATCCGGATCGGAAATACCGCCGATGCTCTCTGCCATGTCGATGCCGACAACATCGACGCCCAGGCGATGCAGTGACTGGCCAAGCTCGAGACCGATAACACCAAGGCCGATAACGGCCATGGAGGAGGGGAGGCTCTCCTGTTCAAAGAACTCATCGGTCGTGATGATACGGTCTTCAAAGGCTTTCCAGTCGTCGGGAACGATCGGCGTGGAGCCAGTCGCAATGATGATTTTGTCGGCCCGGATGCGCTCGTCATTGACCTCGAGCACGTGCGGTTCGATGAAGCGCGCATAGCCCTCGATAAACTCGTCGCCCATGTTATCTGTGCTGTTGGAGAGTACGCGGTCGACGAAGGTATCGCGCAAATCCTGCACGTGCTCCATCGCCTCGATAGTGTCAATCGTCAGGTCATCATGCCCACCGATGCCGTAGCGATCGAAAATGGCGCGGCGGTGGTAGTCCTCGGCGACCTGGATAATCGCTTTCGACGGCATGCAGCCAACTCGCGCGCAGGTAGTGCCGGGCTCGCCGCCATTGATCAGTACAAAGGATTTCCCTGATGGCTTGACCTTGCCGAGGGCATAGAGACCGGCGCTGCCGGAACCGATAATTGCAACGTCTACCTCTCTCTCTTTCACAGCGAAACCTTCCTGAATATTCACGAAAAAATGGATGCACCCGATTATACGGAGGTGGAAATATTTTTACTCCACGTCTTTTGTGCTATATAAAGAGCTACCGGTCTCAACAATGATGATCGGTAAATGGAACCAATCAAACTGGAAAAGGAGATTTCCACATGAACTATCTGCACAGTCTCGCGCTTGCCTGCGCGCTTTTTCTCACCGCACCGGCTTTCGCCGAAATCGTCAACGTCAATCAGGCCGATGCTGCCGCGCTCGCACAGAACCTGAATGGCATCGGGGAAGCCAAGGCGCAAAAAATTATCGAGTACCGCGAGCAACATGGCGGTTTCAAATCACTCGATGAGTTAGCCAACGTTCCCGGTATTGGCGCAAAAACCGTCGAGCGCAATCGTGACAACATGTCGCTGGACAAGGGGGTTACGAAGGTCGACAAGCAGGGGTGAGTCCTGGCCGGTCTTCGGACCGGCCTTTTCCTTTTCTGCGTGGAAAATTGTAGTCCCGGGAAATATTCACTCTTCCGGATCTCCGCCGTCTCGGGAATGGAAACAGGCATCTTCTTCGTGTTGAAAATTCCCTGGTCCGGAACTCAGCCCGACAGAATCCGCGGCCAGCGGTCGTAAAAGGTCTCCGCGATGCCCAGTTCCGGTTCGATCGTCACCACGTAGACACGCCGTTCATGGCCATGCACGGCGATCAGTCCCTGGATCCACTTTCCGCGGGGAATATCGAACCATCGTGTATTGCCGACAAAATCGTTTTCCATGAACTGGCTGACCATGATCTTGGCCGGCCTTGGAAACCAGCGGTCCCAGCTGCCCGCGTGAATCGCATCGAGACGTGCCCAGCCGCCGAACGGCAGCATGCCGGCCTGCTCCTTGCGTCGCCCCCAGGGGACGAGAATGTTCCCGTCTGTCCTGCTTCGCACGGGCAGCTGTGCCTTCGGATTCGGGAAATAAACCCGATGCTCGCGATTGGCATGGATAAAAAACACTCCTCCACACATGATTCATACGCTTCTGTCATGGCCCGGGGAAGAAAAGGGGAGACGGATATCCAACATTGTCATTGCGAGGCTGCGCAGCAGCCGTGGCAATCTCAATCCTGGCACTTCCATCAACATGCGAGATCCGTAACATCGGACAGTAACTTCCCCGCGATGCCATCTTCGTGCTCTTCGTTTTCTTCCTGGTAAAACAAACTCTTCACTCTATCGTCTGCCTGACACCATCCGGCTTCCACGCTGGCGCAATCACATCCGGCATATCCGACCGGTTCAACAGGCGTCCGGGGACGAGCTGCATCTGCCCGAACCTGCTATTGATCGCATCCTGTACCCGGTTGAGTTGCTGACGTTTCGGATCTGGCTGCGAGAAGAGGTCGAGCTGTTGCAACGCCGGTTCGGGATCGAGTGCAGTAATCTGGATCTGGCTCACACCCTCGCCATGCCAGTGGCTGTCAAAAAACTGCTTGCAGGCGCGGTAGAGCACGAGCTGGTCGCTGGTCCTGTCGGTGCGGATCTTGCCCCCGAGCCACCCGGGTGCGGTCCTGAGACCGAAGAAGAAGGTCGAGGCCCAGAGGCTGTATTTTCGGAGGCGCGCCGCGACCTTGTCGCTCATGTGTGCCATGTAGGTGCAGATGAGCTGCTCATCCATCGTCTCCGGTGGCATCACCTTGCCGTGACCGATGGACTTGGGATCGGCGACCTCGGTGATGACCGGTTCCGGATCGAGTCCCTGCGCCATGAACCAGATGCGCCGTCCGATATTGCCAAAGCGTCGTCCGAGCTCGCTGACCGGCAGCTTTTCCATGTCGCCGCAGCGCGTCACACCGCGCTTCTCGAGATAACCGCCGATGCCCCTGTTGATACCGCAGAGGTCCGTGACGGGAAGAGGGGCTAGAAAGTCGCGCGCCTGGTGCGGCGGGACAACCGTCAGGCCGTAGGGTTTGTGTTGCTTTGCAGCGACCTTGGCCGTGCTCTTGTCGCCCGACAGGCCAACGGAACAGGTGATGCCCGAGGCATCGAGCACTGTCTGGCGGATCAGGCGGGCAACTACTTCCGGCTCCATCTTCCGTATCGCAACGACGCGCGTCAGGTCGAGAAAAGCCTCGTCGACCGAGAAGACCTCGACATCGGGGGTCAATGACTTCAG
>JASFPB010000014.1:0-16074 GCA_050116235.1 Chromatiales bacterium
TCGTCAACAGTCTTGACCAGATGCCGGATCTCGACGGCATCGTCGAGGGATCCGAGACAGCCGTACCGAGGGAAATCGACCTGCAGTATGCAGTTGCAGCTGCACTCGTTGGCCGTGCCATCAGGGCGAAGGAAGGACCGGATACCAATCGCGTCATCGGTAATATCCTCCGTTATGCACAGAATTTCCCGCAACGCGAGATGGGGGTCATGCTGGTTTCCGACATGCACCGCGCCATCGGTGAGCCGCTTTTCCAGGTACCGGAATTCTCCGACTGGGCCAAGGCGATCGCTGACGTGATGCTCTTCGAATAGACACCCGGAGAAAAGCCGTGCAATCGGTCGAAACCAAGCTCGCCGCAGCCCGCACCAAGCTGATTCTCGACAAACCCTTTCTCGGCGCCCTTGTCCTGCGTCTCCCGATGAAGGCAGCCAACAAGGAGTGGTGCCAGACTGTGGCAACCGATGCGCGCGCTTTCTACTACAACGCAGAGTACATCGATGAACTGACACTCGATCAGACCCAGTTCATGCTGGCCCACGAGGCACTGCACTGTGCACTCTGCCACTTTGCACGACGCGGTCACCGCATCAAGCACCGCTGGGATCTCGCCTGTGATTTCGCGATCAACCCCCTGCTGATCGAGGAGGGGCTCAAGCCTCCGCCCGATGCCGTCTGGATGGATGAATACAAGGGCATGACAGCCGAGGAGATCTATCCGCTGATCGATGACCAGGATGACATGGAGACCCTTGACCAGCACATGTACGACAGCGAAAGCGAGGGCGGCGGAAGCGGCGACGGAGGAACCGGCGACAGTGGACCGCAGACGACCGGCGAATCACCCCCTTCACCGGGCGAACGGGAGAACGAGTCAGGCGAGGAGCCGCAGGACGAGGAACAGGGCGGCGGTAACAGGCAGGAACTCGACGAGAATGAACGTGGCGGCGCGACCCCGACCAGACAGCAGGAAGGGGACGTCGGCGAGACAGAGGAGCCCGTTCCAGGCGACCGGGACGAGGCGCCGCCACCGCCACTGACTCCTGACGAAAAAGAGACCCTCGGCGTACAGTGGCAACAGCGTATGGCCGGGGCGGCTCAGCAGGCGATGCAGGCAGGCAAGTTCGGTGGAACCATTGCACGGCTCATCGACCACCTCCTGCAGCCGCAACTGCCATGGCGCATGATCCTTTCGCGTTACCTCTCGATGCTTGCACGCGACGACTTCAGCTACATGCGCCCGTCGCGCCGCGAGGGTGACGCAATCTACCCTTCCCTGCGCAGTGCCATGGTCGATGTCGTCGTGGCAGTCGATACCAGCGGCTCCATCAAGGAGAAGGAGATCAATGAATTCATTTCCGAGATCGACGCCATCAAGGGGCAGATCCGCGCACGTATTACATTGCTGCCTTGCGACGCTGCCATCGACGAAGGTGCGCCATGGCACTACGAGCCGTGGGAAGATTTCAAGATGCCGGAAAAGATAGGTGGCGGAGGCGGCACCGATTTTCGCCCGGTTTTCGACTGGGTCGATCGCGAGGGCATCCACCCAGAACTCCTGATCTACTTCACGGACGCTGAAGGACCTTTTCCAAAGGAACCCCCGTCTTACCCTGTCGTCTGGCTCATCAAGGGGAGAGAACTCGTCCCATGGGGCGAACGCATCCAGTTGAACTGACGCTCTCCTAACAGTTCTAATGCAGGAGTGATGACTTCCCGGGAGAACCGGACAAGATGACACGACAGTTCAACAGGCTCCTTTGTGCACTTCTGCTGTATGCCTGGACCATACAGCCTGCTCTCGCCCTGGACCTGTCGCTGCCCGACATGGGCAACTCCTCCGGCAGTCATCTGGGCACAAACCTCGAAGCCAAACTTGGCCGTGCTTTCATGCGCTACGTGCGTGCTCACAGCGACGTGGTCGATGACCCGCTGATTGGCTCCTACCTTGAGTCGGTGGGCAACAAGCTCGCACGGCACAGTGATACCCGGGGTAGAAATCTCACATTTTTTGCAGTCGAGGACCCAAGTATCAACGCCTTCGCCGGTCCGGATGGCTACATCGGCGTCCACACCGGTCTCATTCTCGAGGCAGAGACCGAGAGCGAACTGGCCGCTGTGATGGCTCACGAAATCGCGCACGTTGGACAACGCCACCTCGCACGGATGATCGAGGCAACCAACCAGATGTCCCTTCCAATGGCCGGTCTGCTCCTTGCAGCCATCGCCCTCGGAGCGGCCGGGGCCGGCTCCCTGGCGGCCGCAGCCGCTGTCGGCAGCCAGGCTGCACTGGTCCAGAAACAGATCAATTTCACACGCGCCAACGAACGCGAGGCGGATAATATCGGCATCCGCATTCTGGCCCGTTCCGAGTACGATCCGCGCGCCATGGCCTCGTTTTTCGACAAGCTCGGACGCTCTTCGCGCACGGGAGCAGTCACTGTCCCGGAATTCCTGCAGACCCACCCTGTGAGCTCTGACCGGATCGCCGAGGCGCTCGGACGCTCGGAGAAATATCCGCTGAACATGGCACCTGAAGACCTGCGCTTCCATCTGGTTCGTGCAACCTTGCGTTCAAAACAGTTCGGCAGTTCACGTGCTGCCATCCGCCATTTCGAGTCCACCCTGAAAGAGGGCCGATACCGCAATGAGGAAGCAGAACGCTATGGCTATGTCCAGGCACTGTTCAGGGGCAGGCAATACGGCAAAGCCATGCAGGAATTGAACAAGCTTCTGGGCAAACGCCCGCGCGACCCCTACTACCGCGTCACCAGGGCGCGTATTGCCCTCGCACAGGGCAACAAGTCGCTGGCCATTTCAAGTGTCAACAACATGGATACCTCCAGGATTGGCTCGCATGCAGGCTCCCTGTTGAAAGCAGAGGTCATGCTGCAGGCGAGGCAGCCCGCCAGTGCTTACCGTATCCTTAATAAACTATCGAAATCCCACAGTGACGACGCCCATGTGATGCGACTGCTTGGGCGCGCCGCCGCGGGCAGCGGAAAGACAGCCGAATCTCACCGCGCGCTTGCCGAGTACCACTATCTGAATGGCGAACTCGATGCAGCTGTGAAGCAGCTGGGGATCGCTCTGCGTACCCCCGGGTTGGGTTTTCACGAGAAGTCGAAGCTCGAAGCGCGCCTACGTGAAATCGACACTGAAATCCGGGCAATCAAGAAAACCGGTCGCTCCGGACTGTTTTGAAAAACACCAAGTCATTAGTGTTTTCTTATATAAAAACATGACCTTGCATAATCACGTCCATTTAGTATCCTAGTGCCTCTCAATGAGGCGTTGCTGAATGGAATAAACCCCTTCTGCGATGCATCTCAGTGACTCTAGAAGAAATACTAATCCCATGAGGAGGAGACTAAGTATGCGGAAACCCGCCACACTGGCCGCTGTTGCATCCCTCGCAACACTGCTCGGAGGAGTCTTCGTGGCTCCCGCTGCAGTCCAAGCTGAAGCGGCCGAAGACGTAATCAAGAAGGGCAAGGCAGTCGCAATGGACCGCAGGAAGGGCAACTGCATTTCCTGCCACATGATGGATGACGGCGTATCACCCGGTAACCTCGGTCCGCCTCTGGTTGCCATGAAAGCCCGCTTCCCTGACAAGGAAAAGCTGCGCAGCCAGATCTACGACCCGGAAACAGCGAATGCCAATACGCGCATGCCGCCCTTCGGCAAGCACGCAATCCTGACTGATGATGAACTCGACGCAGTCATTGAGTACATCTACACGCTGTAATCCGCCAATCCAATTTTTAGTTTGTATATTCCGGAGAAAATACTCATGCAAACAGATACCAAACGTCGCGTATTCCTGAAGCGCTCGGCAGCCTCAGGCGCAGTAGCCGTTGCTGTCGGCGCCGGCCTGCTTACCCCGCAAATGGTCCTCGCCGAGTGGAACAAGGCTGCTTTCGAGTCGAAGTCAGTCGAAGACGTAGCCAAGAACCTGATGGGCCTCGAAGGCGCAGCCGAAGAGAGTGCCGACATCAACATCAAGGCACCTGACATCGCCGAGAATGGCGCTGTGGTTCCCATCACAGTCGACGTCAGCATGGACGGTGTCGAGACCATCGCGATCATCGCAAAGGAAAACCCGTCACCACTCGCCGCAGCTTTCACCATGGGCGAAGGTGGTGTTCCTTTCGGACGCACCAACATCAAGATGGGCAAGACCAGCGACGTCATCGCCATGGTCAAGACAGCCGACAAGACCTACATGGCCAAGAAAGAGGTTAAGGTCACCATCGGCGGTTGCGGCGGCTAAACGTCAGACCATCCACTTAGACGACCAACAGAATTACAGATAGAGGTAAATAGATAATGTCCAGCATGAAGGTGAAAGCCAAAGAGAAGGACGGTATCGTCGAAGTCAAGGCGCTGATCAAGCATCCAATGGAGACTGGTCTTCGCAAGGACAAGAAAACCGGTAAGCCGATCCCCGCCCACTTCGTCCAGCAAGTTGTCGTGGAACACGGCGGCAAAACCCGTGTAACAGCCGACTGGAGCGGGGGTGTTTCCAAAAACCCGCTGCTATTCGTCAAGTTCAAGGGCGGCGCCAAGGGTGACATGGTCAAGGTAGCCTGGACCGATAATCAGGGAGGCACTGACTCGGCCGAAGCAGAAATAAAGTAAGAACAGCCATGCCCCGCAAGGGGCATGCTGTTATCCACCTTGGGAGGAAATGCATGAATAAAGTATTGATTACGGTTGCGACTGTCGCAGCCATCAGCCTGGCACCGGCCATGGCGAACAAGAAAGCGACCGAAACAAGTCCTGAAGAAGACCTCAAGGCCTATCAGGACTACTTCACCAAGCGCTTCAACAACGAAGTTCCACTGAACGAGTTCCAGAACGGCGTCTACTCCATTGACGAAAATTCCCGTCAAAACTGGGAAGCCATCGAGGAGTTCCCCCCTTACGAGCCCTTCGTCGAGGAGGGTGAAGAGATGTGGAATACGCCGTTCGCCAACGGCAAGGGCTACAAGGACTGCTTCGCGGACGGCCCGGCCATTCGCGGGAACTATCCCTACTGGGATGCCGACCGCAAAATGGTTATGACCCTGCCGCTCGCGCTCAACGAGTGCCGCGAAGCCAATGGTGAAAAGCCTCTGAAGTACAAGAAAGGCCCGATCGCCACGCTGCTTGCCTACATCTCCTATGAGTCGCGTGGCCAGAAGACCAACGTCTCCATCCCGGAAGGTGATGCTGATGCACTTGCAGCCTACAACGATGGCAAGAACTTCTACTTTGCCCGCCGCGGCCAGCTGAACTTCTCCTGTGCGCATTGCCACTTCGAGAGCTCAGGCATGAACGTCCGCAGTGACATCCTGAGCCCGGCGCTTGGTCACACTACGGGCTGGCCTGTCTACCGCTCGAAGTGGGGTGAACTCGGCACCCTGCATCGCCGTTTCAGCGGCTGTAACAAGCAGGTACGCGCCAAGGACTTCCCCGCACAGGGCGAAGAGTACCGCAACCTCGAGTACTTCCTGACGCACATGAGCAACGGTATCGAGTTCAACGGGCCCTCTGCTCGCAAGTAATTCACACTCCTGTGAAGCTGAAGCCCGGTCATCGACCGGGCTTTTTTTTGCTCCTGTAGAAGTCCATCCCGAACCGACGATAGGTCCACTGGTATTGCTCCGGCGAGAGCCTCACCAGCGCCTCGACGGCATCATTCACGGCAGCGGCAGAAATCTCTGCAGAAGAATCGGTGACCCTCTGATCCACATATCGAAAATTGCCTCTGAAACCTTTCCCGCCTGGCAGACGCTCTGCATAGGCCGCCACGACAGGAGCGCCGGTCTTGCGCGCGAGCTTCGATATCAGGGTCATGGTCGGTGCAGGGTGACCGAAAAAAGGCGCCGGCACGCTACTCTGCTCGAGCTCCTTGGGCACCTGGTCCGGCAGGATAGCGACGATCTCGCCTTTCCGGAGTGCTGACATCAGGGCACGTATGCCCTGCATATCGGTGGGTGCTGTCCTGGCACCGGTGGCTATCCTGCCCTGCTCCATGATGGAATTCAGCCATGCCTGACGAGGCGGGCGGTAGAGCACGGTTGTCGGACCGGCTGCCGTGATCGCACGAAGGCCGACTTCCCAGTTGCCAAGATGTGGCGCAGCGATAATCACGCCCCTGCCCTCCCCGAGCAGTCGCCGTACTTCCTCCGTAAACAACCGGGCTTCAAGACGCATCCCCCAGTAGTGAGTGGAAGCGAGCCAGGACTTTGGAAGCTCGGTCAGTAACTTGCCGTTCTCACGCAGTGTCCGGCGCACGAGCTCCTGCTGCTCCCTTGCCCCGAGTTCGGGAAAACAGAGATGGATATTGACCTCGGTATTTTTCCTCTCCCGGCCATTGAGACGCCAGGCCAGCCGTCCCAGGAGGCTCCCGCACCCCTGTGCTGCGGAGAGCGGCAGCAACGCGAACAGCCTGATAAAGAATTCGGTCATGAAATTCGGGGAAGCAGAGGTTAAGATCGCAGCGAATTCACGCACTCTACCAGATATGATCGAAGAAGATGAGCCACAGGTCACGGTCTGTGGCGGCCACATGAAGCGCATCGAAAGACTGTTCGCGCGCTATGGCCTCATGCTCGAGCCTGTCCGCAACAGCGACCGCATCCCGGGAAGTTTCTGGGGGGAACCCGAAGCGGGGCTGATTGCCGACAAGCTCTATGTCCGCGAGGATACGCCGCTGCATTCCGCCTTTCATGAGGCCTGTCACTTCATCTGCATGGACAGGAAGAGACGTGATGTGTTGCATACCAATGCCGGCGGCAGTGTCGAGGAGGAGAACGGCGTCTGTTACCTGCAGATCCTTCTCGCCGACTACCTTGCGGGTTATGACAGCAGACGGATGATGCGCGATATGGATACCTGGGGTTACAGTTTCCGTCTCGGCAGCAGCCGCAGATGGTTCGAGGAGGACGCCGATGATGCAAGGAAATGGCTGCTCGAGGCTGGTATCATTCTCGAGAATAACACTCCGTCATGGAAACTCAACAGCTAACAGGAACGCAGATGATTCGTAAATGTCTTTTCCCCGCCGCCGGTTACGGCACCCGCTTTCTCCCTGCTACCAAGGCCATGCCGAAGGAGATGCTGCCAATCGTCGACAAGCCCTTGATCCAGTATGGTGTCGAGGAAGCCGTCAGTGCAGGCATGAAGAACATCTGCATGGTCACCGGCCGGGGCAAACGCGCGCTTGCCGATCACTTCGACACGAGTTATGAACTGGAGCACCAGATCAAGGGCTCTGCCAAGGAGGCCATGCTCGAGGAAATTCGCGGACTCATCGACCAGTGTATCTTCACGTACACCCGCCAGATCGAGATGCTGGGCCTGGGACACGCGGTCCTTACCGGAGAGGCCCTGGTTGGTGACGAACCCTTCGGCGTGATTCTCGCCGATGATCTCTGCATCAATCCCGGTGGCGACAGCGTCATGCAACAGATGGCGAAAATCTACGAGGAGTACAAGTGCTGCGTCGTGGCGATCGAGGAGGTGCCGATGGAGGAGATCTACAAATACGGCGTTATCGCCGGTGAGAAGATCAATGATGATCTCTACCGCATCACGGACATGGTCGAGAAACCCTCCGCTGAAGAGGCCCCCTCCAATCTCGCGATCATCGGCCGCTACATTCTGACTCCAGAGATTTTCGACGTCATCCGCAATACTCCCCCGGGACTCGGCGGCGAGATACAGCTGACCGACGCCCTCTTGCATATGGCGAAAGAAGGCAAGGTACTGGGTTACAGGTTCAAGGGCGAGCGTTACGACTGTGGCAGTCTCGAGGGTTTCGTTAAGGCAACGAATGCGCTCTTCGAGATGAAGAAGTAACTCCCTGCTGTCATGCGCCACCTGCTGGTCATCACCGGAGAGAGCCACTGGTGTAATCAACAGGCGCAGAGATTTCTCGAAAACTGGCACGACACCATCTGGCTGACCGAATCAAAGCAGAGGGAGAATGCCTTCCCGGCCTGGAAAGCGCGACAATTCCTCGGAAGGGAATTCAGCGCTGTCATCTACGATATGCATGCCGGCCTTGACCCTGATGCCCTCGGCGCCATCAGCGGCACCATCAGAGACGGCGGCTGTCTGCTGCTACTCGCGCCTGCACTGCAGGCATGGCGTGATTTCAAGGATCCCTGGTATGCACGCATCGATGCCTGGTCTCCCCGCGAAGACGCCTTTCCCGGTCACTACCTCGATTATCTACAGAAGCTGGTTGTTCCCGATCGCGGACTTCATCTGGTAACCGGGCAGGAAGATGATGCATGGCCGGTAATCGATGAACCGGGGCCTGTAACACCGCAGTCAACCACCGACCAGCGCGAGGCGATCGCGGCAATCGTTCACGTTGCTACCGGTCATGCAAACCGGCCGCTGGTGATTACCGCCGACAGAGGCCGGGGCAAGAGCGCAGCACTCGGTTTTGCTGCTGCAGAGCTACTCAGCAGCCGGCAGAAGCGCATTCTCCTTACAGCACCTTCACGCCATGCGGTCGAACCGGTTTTCCGCCATGCCCTCGATACATTGCCGGGCGCGGTCATGGTCGGAAAAAGACTGCTGGAACATCCGAATGGCACCCTGGAGTTCCTCCCCCCCGATGCGATAGCCCGGAGCATGCCACCGGCAGACCTGTTGCTGGTCGACGAGGCCGCCGCCATTCCCGTCACACTGCTCAGGAAGCTGCTGCTCGCCAGCAACAGGATTGTCTTTTCGACCACGGTGCATGGCTACGAGGGAACAGGACGTGGTTTTGCAATCCGTTTTCGCGCAACGCTCGATCAACTCAGGCCGCAATGGCGCAACCTCAAACTCCATGACCCCGTTCGCTGGCAAGCCGACGATCCGCTGGAGGCCTTCATCTCACGCGCCCTGCTGCTCGACGCGGAAGCGGCCGCGCCTGATCAATTCACGGCTATGAGGCCTGATGAGATCCGGATCGTGGAAACAGACCGGGCTCAACTCTGTGACGACCCCCGCCTGCTCGAGCAGGTATTTGGCCTGCTCGTCAATGCACACTACCAGACGCGCCCTTTCGACCTGCGTTACATGCTCGATGCTCATAACGTACGCATCCTGCTGGCAAAGCAGAGGGGAAACGTAGCCGGTGTGCTGCTGTCTGTCGGCGAGGGCGCTTTCGGCGACCAGCTTGCTGAAGCGATCCTGGCAGGAAAACGTCGTCCGCAAGGTCATCTTGCACCGCAAAGTCTCGCTCTTCATCTGCAGGAAAAAGGATTTCTAGAATGCCGTTATGAACGCATCCAGCGCATTGCTGTACACCCGGAGCTGCAGCGGGCCGGTATCGGCTCTCGCATGCTCGAGTGGCTCTGTTCCGAGAGCGATGCCGACCTCCTGGCCACCAGTTTCGGTGCAACCGTTGATCTCTTGTCTTTCTGGAGGTCCTGCGGCTTCAGCGAGGCACGCATTGGAAACAGTCGTGATGCAGCCAGCGGAAGCCATTCATTGCTCATGCTGCACTCCTTGACGGGCAAGGGCAAGATACTTCAACAGCAGGCTCGCGAACGTTTCCACGAGCTGCTGCCCCTGTTATTGCCAGCTGCGTTGCGAGAGCTCGAGAGCGATCTTCTGTCCGAGTTGCTCCGGGGACCGGCCCGGCAACCGCTCAGCGAAAAGGCAAAGCTGAGGTTGCAGCGCTTTGTCTCCCTCGGCTTGCCACAGGATGCGATCCTGCCTGAGCTGCATGCATGCGTCAGGAGTTGTGGAGCCAGTGGAAAACTCCGGCAGCTTCTACCGGCCCACAGGGAGCTGCTTGTTTCCCTGCTGTTACAGAAGAAAAGTCCCCGGGAACTCGTTGACTCGCTGCCCGTCGACGGGAAGCGTGGGCTTGAGCGGCTTTTGCGCGTTGCTGTTGGTGAATTGCTCGAGATCTGCGCAGGGCCCGATCAGCTCAATCGCTGATGAGATTCAGGTACTCCATGCGCGTGGCCTGTGAAGTGCGGAAGGTTCCGAGCATCACAGAGGTTTTCATGACGGAATTCTGTTTTTCAACACCACGCATTTTCATGCAGAGGTGCTCAGCCTCGATCGTCACGGCGACCCCTGAAGGATTGATTGCCTTCTCGATGGCGTCGGCAATCTGTACCGTCATGTTCTCCTGAATCTGGAGACGGCGCGCAAACATGTCGACAATGCGTGCAATTTTCGACAGGCCAATCACCTTGCCGCGCGGAAGGTACGCTACGTGTGCCTTGCCGATGAATGGCAGTATGTGGTGCTCGCAGAGTGAGTAGAGCTCGATGTCCTTGACGATGACCATGTCATCATTAGTCGTCTCGAAAATCGCCTCGTTGACCACATCGTCCAGCTTCTGGTGATAGCCCCTGCAAAGAAACTGCATCGCCTTCGCAGCTCTCTCCGGTGTTCTGAGCAAACCATCGCGAGAGAGATCTTCCCCGATTCCCTGGATGATTCCGGAGTAGTGTTCCGTGAGCTTCTCGGTGGACATATGCGTCTCCTCAACTATCTAGCATGCATTGTATGCGACCTTTGTCCCACGATCCAAACCCGGAATTGGTCAGGTATTGTGCAGCCCCGTTTCTTATGGAGCAGCCGGCCGGGAAAAGGTATTCTTTGCGCGTGAGAATACGAACCCTCATCCTCATCACGCTGCTGCTGTTCGCACTGGCTCCCGTTGTCCTGCTGCTCGCGTTCAGCCTGCCGCCGGTACTCGACCGCCTGCAGGGCTTGTACCAGCAGGCGCACCTTCAGCAGCTACGCGCGGACTTCAAGGATCTCGACCAGCATCTGGCGAGCAGACAGGCGCTGACCGGCGTGCTGGCCAAGCTGCCGGAGCCCGGTACTGTCATCAGCAGTGATGCGGGCGACATGGCCCTGATCGACGAGACGCGTGCGAAATACGCGGACTGGATCAACAATCTGCTCGACAAGCAATACGACATCGTTCGTATTACTTTCGCCGATACGACAGGCAGAGCCCGTTTCTGGCTGGAGAGGGATAGTGCCAGCCGCCAGCTCAAGCCCACGGGGGGGCTGCCTGATCCGCCAGACCGGAAATTTCTCAATGCAGTCATGAATGCCCCGGCTGCAAGCGTGCTCGTCAGCCCGCTCGATACCGAAAATGAAAAATTCCTGCGCCTGCATCTTGCCAGTGCCATACGCAACAGCCGCGATGACGCCGTCGCGATGGTGATCATGACGATCGACCCGGGCGGTCTGGCCAATGTCTACCGCGACACCCTCTGGGTTGCCAACGATGGCACCTATCTCTATAACGGCCCTGAGGAAGGCACCTCTGCTTTCAGGGATTTTGCCGGTCTGGAAAGTATCCTTGCACAGAGGAATATCGGCCTGTGGAAGGGCGAAGGCACGGCACGGATGCTGTGGGTGCCAATGTTCCAGACTGAAAATGGCGAGCCTCTCTGGGTTGCGCGCAAGGTTGATGTCTCCCCGCTCGCCAATCTCTGGAAGAACCTCGCTGTCATTTCCGGACTCATCGCACTGGTCATGCTCATCATCATCTGGCTGATTGCGCGCAAGCTCGCCAACAAACTCGCAAGCATCAGCCAGGAGCTCGGCGACGGGGTAAAGAAAATCGTCGAGAAAGACGAGGCTGTCGCCTTCTCGTGGCGAGGCCCGATGGAATTACGCACCCTTGCCGGGGATCTCACCCGACTTGGGCAGACACACGCGCGGAACAGCCGCAATCTCAAGAACCACACACGTGAACTCGAGGCAAGCAACCGCTTCAAGACCGAGTTTCTCGCAAATGTCTCGCATGAACTCAAGACACCGCTGAATTCCATACTGGTTCTCTCAAAACTGCTGAAACAGGACACGTCACTCGACGGGGAAGCCGTCGAAAAGGCTGACGTCATCCACAAGGCCGGCAATGACCTGCATGGTCTCATCGACAATATCCTCGAACTCTCGCGCGTCGAGACGCTCGACAATCACATCGAGCTGCAGGAAATCGAGTTGAGGGAACTGCTGGAGGATATCCAGATGCTCATGAGAGCACAGTTCGATGAGAAAGGCCTCTCACTCACGCTGACATTCGAACCGGGAACGCCATCACGCATCATCTCCGACCCGGACAAGATTCGCCAGATCATCAAGAACCTGTTGAGCAACGCCCTGAAGTTCACGAGTGAGGGAGGCGTGTCAATCAGGGCCAGGAACGTCATCACTGCTGAACACAGGGGACAGCCCCTGCATATCGATGTGACCGATACGGGCATGGGAATACCGGCAGACAAACAGGCTGGAATCTTCGAGGCTTTCCGCCAGGCTGATGGCTCCATTCGACGGCGTTACGGAGGAACTGGCCTGGGTCTGAACATCAGCCGCCGGCTTGCCGCGCTCCTCGGCGGGACGCTCGGCGTCAGCAGCGAGCCTGGCAAAGGTGCAACCTTCACTCTCGCCCTGCCACTGGAGTATTACCGCAGCACATCGGGCGTGAGTGAAAGCGAGCAAAAAGAGCCTGAAAATACACCGACCGAGGTGACCAGCAGCATCCCGGAAGCAGACTTTCCCGATACCACAATCCTGCTGGTCGAGAACAGCGTCGACCAGATGTTGCAACTCACGCGCATCCTCTCTTCCTGGGGTATCCGCGTGGTTGCAGCTGCCGACCGGGAGGAGATCCACGAGACACTCGTCGACAACCCTGAGTGCCTGCTGACACTGGTCAATACCGCCGTCTGTGACAAGGGCAACTATGATAGGATCAGCAATATCAGGAAGGACTCGCAGTGCCGCATCATCGTGATGACCGAGGACTGCGATTGCCTGTCAGAAGAACAGAAATCCTTTGTGGATGGCTGCCTTGCGCTGCCGCTTGAGGCCGCCGAACTCAAGAGCCTGATCGAAGAGTCACTCGCTGAATGAACAACTATTCCAATTTCAAGATACTCATCGTCGACGACAATCACGATAACCTCTACACCCTTCGCCAGCTGATCGAGAAACACATGGATGCAAGGGTTCTCGAGGCCGACTCCGGGAAAAAGGCGATCGAGATCGCGCTCGAAAATCCCGACATTGACCTCATCGTGCTGGATATCCAGATGCCGGAGATGGATGGCTTCGAAACGGCTTCCCTGCTGAAGATCCGCAAAAAGACGCAGGACATCCCGATCATCTTCCTGACAGCCGCCTTCAAGACCGAGGAATTCCAGCAACGCGGTTACGATGTCGGTGCCGCTGATTACCTCCTCAAGCCGATCGATGACAACCAGCTCATCAATAAACTCAGCACCTATTTCCGCCTCATTGAGAAAGAGCGCAATCTCAACCAGATACTGGAGGAAAAAGTCGAGGAGCGGACGCGCGAACTCAACGAGGCACGACTCTACCTGCAGAACATCATCAACAGCATGGGCGAGGCGCTGCTGATTCTCGACCCCGAGGGCCAGATCACCTCCGCCAATCCGATGGCCTACCGAATGCTTGGTTATCCCGAGAGTGAACTCGAGGGCATGTCCATCGGGGATGTCTTCGAGGAAGAGAGTGACACAGAGGCCGATGCATTCATGGGCACCTGGCTGGAGGCACTGATCAGGAGCGGCGCTCTGCCGAGTATCGAGGCCCGTTTCATCACCAGCGAGGGCAAGAGGGTCCCGATTCTCTTTTCCCGTACCGCTATCACCGACGAATCCGGTACACTATTGACTATTATCTGCATTGCCAAAAACATGACCGGCTACCAGAAAATCGACCAGGACGCATGATTCCAGATCGTCAACAGGCAGTATCATGAGTGATCAGCAACCACAGATCCCCAACGAAGACACCACACTGACGGCCAATGCCCTGAAGGCAATGGCCCACCCCCTGCGCTGGAAAATCCTCTGCACCCTCGGTGACAAGGAACTCTCCGTCGGGGAAATCGTGGAGCAGACAGGCACTTCCCAGAGCAATATCTCGCAGCACCTCGACCAGCTGCGCAACAAGCACATTCTTGTCTCCAGGAAGGAAGCGAACCGCATCTACTACAAGATCCGCAACAGCCAGTTGCTTGAGCTGATCGGCACCATGCGCAATGTCCTCTGCCCGACGAACCTGAACGATCTGAATACTCCCGAATAAACAGGGCTAATTGCAAGATAGATTCGACTTTTCTATATTAGATCATTCTAATATAATCCCGTTTCGATTTCAGTTGTCTATGCTTCCCGTTCAGGGAAGATCCCGAAAAAATTCTATTCTGATACAGGTTATTCGGATATGTGCAGGTTGAGAAACAGCTTTCTATCACTGCTGCTAGCAGGTATTTCGGTCCTGCAGCCAGTCAGTGCGCTCGAGTCAAAGAAACTTCAAATCATTGAAGTACCTAGAGATTTCATGCTCGACGGCGTTGTCGAGGCAGTCAACAAGTCCACGATCGCAGCACAAACCGGCGGGCAGATTACAGAGATCGACTTTGACGTGGACGACTATGTCGAGAAAGGACAGGTTATCGTTCGTCTCAAGGATAGCCAGCAGACCGCCGCACTAACAGCCGCCCAGGCCCAGCTCAAGCAGGCTGAAACCGCATTCAAGGACGCCCGGGATAGCTTCGACCGGGCAGAGCAGGTCTTCGAGAAAGGCGCCATCTCCGAAGCCGACATGGACAAGATCACGGCAGCACTGAAGAGTGCAGAGGCAGCAAGGGACGCCGCAGCAGCCGGGGTCGAACAGGCCAGGGAACAACTTGGCTACACCAGGATCACGGCCCCTTATACCGGCATCGTTACGGAAAGGCATGTGCAGGTCGGGGAAGTCGCCACACCCGGAACGCCTCTCATGAGCGGCATCTCGCTCGAGGAGCTGCGAGTCAATGTCGATGTACCACAGAGCCTGATCCCGGTGATCCGGGAAAATCCGCGAGGATACGTCATCGGGCCGAAAGGACAGCCGATCATGGCAGCAGATATCACAATCTTCCCCTATGCCGACGAGTCATCCAACACCTTCCGCGTTCGGCTTGATCTGCCCGAGACAGAGGGCGGCTTCTTCCCCGGAATGTATGTCAAGACAGGCTTTATTATCGGCATGGAAAAACTGCTTCTCGTGCCAGGCAGTGCAGTCGTCTATCGCTCCGAGGTGACCGGCGTCTATGTCATCGATGAAGAGACCGGCAAGGTTTCGCTGCGCTATATACGTACCGGCAGGCGTTTCCCCGATGGCAATGTGAGCATCCTGTCCGGCCTCAGCCCGGGCGAAACCATCGCCCTTGATCCTGTAGAGGCGGGCGTCGCAGCCAAGCGAGGCAGCGGAGCAAAGGACGATGAGTAACCAGCCCGGACTGGCCGGTCAGATTGCAAAGCGCTTTCTGACCACGGAAATCACGCCATTGCTGGCCCTGGTCGGCCTGCTGCTCGGCCTTTTTGCTGTGGCTGTCACGCCGCGCGAGGAAGAGCCGCAGATCAATGTGACTTTCGCAAATATCTTCATCCCTTTCCCGGGTGCCAGCGCAAGAGAGGTGGAGCACCTTGTGGCATCACCGGCAGAACAGGTCATGTCAGAGCTCGAGGGCGTCAAACATGTCTATTCCGTCTCCCGCCCCGGCATGGCTGTGCTCACGGTCCAGTTCAAGGTCGGCGAGAACCGCACCGATGCGATCGTACGCCTCTACAACAAGGTTGCTTCCAATATTGACTGGCTTCCCGAGAATGTCGGCGTAGGGCAACCGATCATCAAGCCGAAGGGTATCGACGACGTCCCGATCGTGAGCGCAACACTCTGGTCCGAAGACGAGAGTATCGGTGCCTATGAACTCGGCAAGGTCGCGCATGCCATCGAGACCGAGCTCAAGCGGGTGCCCGGAACGCGAGACATCTACACCATCGGCGAACCGCAACGTAGCGTCAGCGTGATGCTCGATCCCCAGGCACTCTCCGGTTATGGTATTCCACTCGAAAATCTTCGCAACGCCCTGCTCTCGGCCAACTATACGGCGGACAACCTGCCGGTCACGGCCTTCAACCGTGAACTCCTCGTCCAGGCGGGAACTTTCCTCACCACGGCTGACGAGGTCGGTTCGCTAATGGTGGGCACGCATGGCGACAAACCTGTCTTTTTACGCGATGTGGCAAA